>JAEWBL010000232.1 GCA_023391175.1 Pseudomonadota bacterium | reverse complement strand
CGACTATACCGTCGCGGGCTGGTCGCAGGCCGTCAGAGACCTGACGGACGGGCAGGGGGCGGATGTCATCTACGAATCCGTGGGCGGTGCCGTCATGCAGGAAAGTCTCAAGGCGCTCGCGCCCATGGGACAGATCGTCATTTACGGGTCGCTCAATATTCTCGACTTCCATCTCGGCGTCCCGGACCTGCTTCAGCTGATCTTTCAGAACCAGAGTGTCACCGGCTTCGCCACCGTGCCGCTGCTCACGCCCGCGCGCCTGCACCAGGGGCTCTCCAGCCTGTTTGCTCTGGCGACCTCAGGCGGTATCGAGGCGGTCATCGGCGGCGTCTATCCGCTCTCCGCGGCCGGGGAGGCACACCGGGCGCTTGAAGCGCGACAGACGCGCGGAAAGCTGGTGCTTGTTCCATGATCGGCGCGCGCGATGGAGAGGCGTTCCATCTGCGGCCTGAGCGGGCGAGCGAGTTTGAACGCATCCACGAACTGGTCCGATCGGCTTTTCAGTCGGCCCATCACGCCGAGGGGACGAGCACGATTTCGTCGACCGCCAGCGGAGAGGCAGCGCCTACCTGCCGGAGCTGGCGCTGGTCCTCCTCAGGGGGGATCGCCTGATCGGGCACCTCATGCTCACGCAGACAGCCATATCGACGGCAGGCGGCGGCGTGCCCATCCTGCTTCTTGCCTGCGTGGCGGTCGCGGCGGAGCATCGCAATCGCGGCCTCGGAACCACCTTCATCGAGGCCACGCTGCGCGAGGCGCAGGCCTTCGGCCACACCGCCGTGATCCTGCTTGGCGATCCAGCCTACTATCGGCGGCTGCAGTTCGTGCCGTCGGAGAGGTTCGGCATCGCCAATGGCAATGGGATCGAGCCCGCATATGTGCAGGTTCGCGAACTGGTGCCGAGGGCGCTCGCCCGGACCGCGGGAACCATCATGTTGCCGAGTTGAACGGGCGCGCGAGCTAGCCGCCCGGGGGCGGCCTTCGCGCTGTGATGATGGCGACCGGGCCGCCGCCGTCCGGTCCCTGATGTTCGGCGCCGCCGGACACATAGATCTCCGTGTGGCCGACCACGCCAGCCAAAGCGCCGGCGACGAAGGCGCGGGCGTGGCGGGTGGAGGAGATGTCGCTGTCATCCAGCATGATGTGGCGCTTGCCGCGGATGAGGCCGCTTCGGCTCGCCTCGGCTTTCGCGAGCACGATGGTCTCTTCCCCCGGCGCGCCGCCCAGCCTAGCGATGGCCTCGCGCACCGGCGCGACATCGATGGCGTCCGCCATCACGGCATGGTCGATGGCGAGCGGGCCGCTCCAACTGTTCGACAGGCCGAGCACGACGATCTCGTGGCCCAGAAGCTCGATGCCGCTGGAACAGCTCGCGCGTGCAGACCACAGGCCGTAGTCTGCGGAGATGGCGGCGTCGGAAAGTGTATCCTCCGCCACCTCGGCAAGCGCCAGCGCGATGCCGAGCGCGCTGGCACCGCGCGAGAGGCCCATGGATTTCAGCGTGTCGGACGTGACCGTGCGTGCGCCCCGTGCCTCGGCCTCGCGCACGCGGGCGGCGGTGAGCAACGGGCACTTCACCTGCACGAAATGCACGTCGCCGGCTTCGGTGATGCCGGCCGCTGCCATGGCCCGGCGCACGCCTTCTGCCACCGAATGAACCTGTCCCATCCGGCCGAGATGCTCGGAGGGGAGGTTGCTCGTGTGCGCGCGGCCGACCGCGAGCGCGGGGGATGCCCCGCCCGGCGGGGCTTCGGCCACCTCGAAAACCAGAAGATGCGGCGACATCCCGCCCTCGGTGCCGCCCGACATGACGAGACACACCTCATCCGCCGCATCGCCGAGATGCGCGCGCAGCAGCGTCTGCAAGGCGGTGACCGCGAAGCCGCGGGAGAAGTCGTTCACGCAGCCGTTGCCCTCGGTCTTTCCGAAGATGGCAAGGATGCCCTGGGGCAGGATGGCGCCGGAGGCGATGGCGGCGGCGAGGCCCGACACGTCGTCGGGGCTCGCCGTGGGGAGGCGATGGACCTTGGCAGTGGGCATGGCGTGTCTCAGGCGAATTCCGCCCCATCCTTGCGCCGCGCCCAGCCGATAACCCGCCCCTCGATGAGGGAGAAGATGGCGTAGAGGCCGACGCCCAGCAGCGCCAGCACGAGCAGCCCGGCGAAGACGAGGGGCACGTCGAAGGAAGAAGAGGCGATCATCATGAGGTTGCCGATGCCCTGGTTCGAGGCCACCGTCTCGGCGATCACCGTGCCGACGAAGGCGAGCGTCACGGACACCTTCAGCGAGGCGAAGAAATAGGGCATGGCGCGGGGCAGGCCGACATTGAACAGAATGTCGAGCTTCGTGGCGCGGAGCGCCTTCATCACGTCCTCCAGTTCCGGCTCCGTGGTGGCAAGGCCGGTGGCGACATTCACCACGATGGGGAAGAGGCTCATGATCATGGCGGTGAGCACCGCCGGGACCGTGCCCGCGCCGAACCACAGGACGAAGATCGGCACCACCGCCACC
>JAEWBL010000215.1 GCA_023391175.1 Pseudomonadota bacterium | reverse complement strand
GCGCGATGCGGGCGCGCAGGTGGCGGTGGCGAGCCTGTCGGAGCGGCTGGGCGTGGTGCGCCAGCCGGCGGTGCTTGGCCTGCTCGGGGTGACGCTGTTCTGGTCGGTGGGCGCCTTCGTCGCCTATCCCTACATCGCGCCCTATCTGGCCGAGGTGCTGGGCTTCGGGCCCGCCGGCATCAGTGCCAGCGTGTCGGCCTGGGGCCTTGCTGCGGCGGTGGGCGTCTCCGTGGGTGGCAGCCTCAACGACCGGCTCGGCTCGCGTCGGGTGGTGATCGGCTCCCTTGCGGTGCTAGCTTTGTCCTTCCTGACGCTCGCGCTGGCGACGCGGCTTCCCCCCGCGCTCGCCCTCGTGCCAGTGCTGGCCGGCGTCGTTGGATGGGGCTTCAGCGTGTGGTCCTTCTATCCCGCGCAACTCGCACGGCTCATCGCGGCTGGGCCGGCAGCGCAGGCGCCGGTGGCCCTCGCACTCAACACCTCCACCATGTACCTGGGCTTTTCCCTTGGCTCGGCGCTGGGCGCGGGCCTTGTCGCCGGCGGGCTCATCTGGGCCATCGGCGCAGTTGCCGCCGCGTCCGAGATCATCGCCCTTGTACTCGACCGACGTCGCGCGCTCATGTCCTGATTTGCCGCTTCTTTGACATTCAAGACATGTCGCCTCACGCCTAGTCTCCCCGCATGACGAACGACCGGGGATCGGCCATGAACACGCAACAGAACAAGGGCATCGCGCTGGTCACCGGCGCTTCCGGCGGCATCGGCGCCATCTATGCGGAGCGGCTGGCGCGCCGCGGCTATGACCTCATCCTCGTCGCCCGCAACGCGGCGCGGCTGGATGACGTGGCGGCCCGCATCAAGGCTGCCACCGGACGCGCGGTGAAAACGGTGCCCGCCGATCTCAACGATGCAGCCGACCTCCGCCGCATCGAGGCGCTGCTGCGCGAGGACGCCGGCATTTCCCTGCTCGTCAACAATGCCGGCTTCGGCGCCGCGACCCCGCTGCTCGACAGCGACGTCGCGCGCATGGAGGAGATGATCGCCCTCAACGTCACGGCCCTGACCCGCCTGACCTACGCGGCGGCGCCGGCCTTCGTGGCGCGGGGCAGCGGCACCATCGTCAACATCTCTTCCATCGTGGCGCTGGCGCCGGAGGTGTTGAACGGGGTCTATGGGGCGAGCAAGGCCTATGTACTGGCGCTCACCCAGTCGCTCCAGCACGAACTCGGCGCGCGCGGCCTGCGCGTGCAGGCGGTGCTGCCCGGCGCCACGGCCACCGAATTCTGGAACATCCCCGGCGTAGGCGGCCACGGGAATCTGCCCAAGGAAATCGTGATGTCCGCGGAGGAGATGGTGGACGCCGCGCTCGCCGGCCTCGATGCCGGCGAGGTCGTCACCATCCCGGCCCTGCAGGACGGCGGTGAATGGCTCGCCTATGACGCCACCCGCCGGGCCATGGCGCAGCACCTGGGCGGCTCCGCCCCGGCGCCGCGCTATCGCGCCGCCTGAATGCCTGTGCCGGCGCTGCGTTCTTGACGCCGGTGAGGATCAGCCACGGGTGAAGTGGGGCCGGGTGAGGGCGCTCAATTCTTCCATCAAGCTCCTGGAAATATATGGAAACTTCCCCCTGTCGATGCCGACAGTAGGGCCAACCCGCAGGCGGAGAGCGCAGGAAGCATCCCGAGCTTGAGCCGGAACATGGCGAGCAGACCATCGGCTTTGCAATGGTTGGCCGGCCCCTCACCTGTAGGCGGTCACCTGCTGCCGCTGCCGGCCAAGCCCGGCGATTTCCAGTTCCACGACGTCCCCCGGGCGCAGCCATACCGGCCCGGGTTTCATCCCCATGCCGACGCCCGGCGGGGTACCGGTGGCGATGATGTCGCCGGGCAGGAGCGTCATGTAGCGGCTGCAATACGCGACGAGTTCGCGCACGCCGAAGATCATGGTGCGCGTGTTGCCGGCCTGCATGCGCCGGCCGTTCACGTCGAGCCGCATGTCGAGGTCCTGCGGATCCGGCACCTCGTCTTTGGTCACGAGGAACGGCCCGACAGGGCCGAACGTGTCGCAGCCCTTGCCCTTGTCCCATTGGGACGACTGCATCTGGAAGGCGCGCTCCGACACGTCATTCACCACGCAATAGCCGGCGACGTGATCGAGCGCCTGCGCCTCGTCCACGTAACGGGCAGTGGTGCCGATGACCACGCCGAGTTCCACCTCCCAATCGAGCTTCGTCGCGTGCGGCGGCGCGATGATGGGATCGTCAGGGCCGGACAGCGCGGATGGCGCCTTGAGGAAGATGATGGGCTCGCCCGGCACCGCCATGCCCGCTTCCGCCGCGTGGTCCGAATAGTTCAGGCCGATGCAGATGAACTTGGTCATGCCGGTGAACGGCACGCCGAGGCGCGGCCGGCCCTCGACCACCGGCAGAGTGGCGGGATCGATCGCAGCAAGGGAGGCGAGCCCCTCGGCGGACAGTTCGCGCGGGCCGATATCCGCACAGACGCCGGAGAGATCGCGCATCCGGCCATCGCGGTCGACGAGCGCTGGCATCTCGGCGCCCGGCGCGCCATAGCGACAGAGCTTCATGAGACATCCTCGGATTGGGAAGGGCTGACAGGGGGATCAGGGCACCGTGGCGCCGGCATCGATGGTCCAGGCGGCGCCGTTGACGTGGGCGGCCGCCGGCGAGAGGAGGAAGGCGACCACCGCCGCCACATCCTCCGGCGCGCCATAGGCGGCGGTCCCCGCCCGCCGAATGCCGCCGGCAGCGGCCGCCTTCTCGTCCAGCGCATGGATCATCCGCGTCTCCACCGGGCCCGGCAGGACGGCGTTGACCCGGATGGCCGTGCCCGCGACATCCAGAGCAGCGACGCGGGTGAGGCCGAGCACGGCGTGCTTGCTGGCCACGTAGCCGGCGAGCCCCGGCCGGCCGCGGATGGAGGAGGTGGAAGCGGTGTTGACGACAGCCCCCCTTCCTCTCGGCCTCATCCGTGCCAGCACGTGCTTGAGCCCGAGGAACACGCCCCGCACATTCACCGCCATCACGGCGTCGAAGGCGTCGTCCGGATAGTCGAAGATGGGCGCGACAGCGCCCTCGATCCCGGCATTGTTCGCGAAGAGGGCGACGGGGCCGAGCTGCCCTTCGGTCTCCGCCACGAAGTCCGCGACCTCTGCGGGGGAGGAAACGTCGGCAGCGAGAAAGAGGGCGGCGGTTCCAGCCTTCTCGACCAGCCGCGCCGTCTCGGCCCCGAGCGCCACGTCGCGGTCGATCACCGCCACGTCGTGGCCGGCGGCGGCGAGCTTCAGTGCGATGGCGCGCCCGATGCCGCCACCGCCACCCGTGACCAGGGCGACGCTCACGACTTGACCAGCGAACAGCCGCCTTCCGACAGCGGACGCCACACCTGCTCCGGCGGAATGGACTTCACCACCGTGTAGTAGTCCCACGGATACTTGGACTCGGCTGGCGTCTTGACCTGAAACAGGAACATCGGGTGAATCTTGCGGCCATCGATACGGATCGAGCCCTTGCCGAACAGCGGATCGTCGGTGGGCAAAGCCTTCATCTTGTCCACCACGGCCACGCCGTCCGTGGCCGCGCCAACGGCGGATACGGCCTTGAGATAGTGCAGCGTCGAGGCATAGGCCCCGGCGTGCAACGCGCTGGGATAGCGCCCGTCGTTGCGGGGCGCGAAGCGCTTGGTCCAGGCGCGGGTGCCCTCGTTCAGGTCCCAGTAGAAGGATTCCGTGAACTGGAGCCCCTGAGCCACCTTCAGCCCCAGCGAATGCACGTCGGTGACGTAGAGCACGGTGGCCACCAGGCGCTGGCCGCCCTGCGGAATGCCGAACTCCACCGCCTGCTTGATGGAATTGATGGTGTCGCCGCCGGCGTTAATGAGGCCGACCACCTGCGCGCCGGACGCCTGCGCCTGCAACAGGAAAGATGAGAAATCCTGCGTGTTCAGCGGGGCACGGACGCCGCCGATCACCTTGCCGCCGGTGCGGGCGACTACGTTGCGGACGTCCTGCTCCATGGCATGGCCGAAGGCGTAGTCCGCGGTGAGCGTGAACCAGTTCTTGCCGCCGGATTCCACCACCGCGGTGGCGGCGCCGGTGGCGAGGGCATAGGTGTCGTAGGTCCAGTGCACGGTACTGGGCGAGCAGGCCTTTCCGGTGAGGTCCGAGGAGGAGGGGCCGGAGGCGATCATTACCTTGTTCTTCTCGCGGGCGATGGCGGCCACGGCAAGCGCAACGGCCGAGTTCGGCACGTCCACGATCATGTCGACACCCTCGGTGTCGAACCACTTGCGGGCGATGCCGGCGGCGACATCAGCCTTGTTCTGGTGGTCGGCCCCGATAACCTCCACCTTGAGCGGCTTGCCGGCCGCGTTGAAGTCCTCGACCGCCATCTGGGTCGCGACCACCGAGCCCTTGCCGGTCACGTCCGCATAGAGGCTGGACATGTCGGTGAGCACGCCGATCTTGATCGTCTTCTGGTCCTGCGCGGCGGCGAGCCCCGGCATCGCCAGCATCAGCGCGCCAGCGGCCACCACGGCCCGGCGGGAGAGCGATGGCGGGCGTCGGAGCCGGGCGATGGTCTCGTCTGTCTTTCGGGTCATGGATAATCCTCCCTTCGTTCTTGTTCTGGGGGCAGCTCAGGGAATGAGCCGCTTGAGCAGACGACGGTCCTCCACCGCGAAACCGCCGCCGTACACGTCGGAGACCATGAACTGCGCGGAGAGGACTTCCGGCTCCAGCTCGGTCAGCGGATCGAAGGCGCTTTCGTGCAGGTTCATGACCGCGCGGCCGGCGACAGGCGCGGAATAGGCAATCGGCGTGCGGCGGTAGACGACATCGGCATAGGCCGTCTCCAGCCGCTCGGGGTGCGGCAGACGGCGCACATGGATCTCGCCACCGGGCTGCTCCGCGCCGTCCACGAGGCGCACGATGGGAGCTTGCGGATCGGGCGTGAACGAGACCTCCGCGAGTGGCACGCCGCGCCGGATCACCGCGCTTTCAATGGCGCCGCTCTCGGCCTCGTCGAAGCGATAGGTGCAGTCTTTCTTGGTGTAGCCGAACAGTTCGCGGCCGGCCGCGATGCCCATGGGGTCGGAGCAGTACATGTAGATGTGCGTCTGGGTGAACAGATCCTCATAGCGGACCGCCACCGTCACCATCAGGTCGAACATGCGGCCCTGATGGAGAGACAAGGTATGGCCCGGCGAGGCCATGAAGCGGAAGGCGACGCGGTCGTTCACCAGCTCGAACGGCGTGTCCGCGAGCAGCGCCCGCGTTTTCGCGGGATCGACGCGGGTCATCACCTCCAGCGTGCGCAGCGCGCATTCCCACTCCACCGGATAGGCCGGGGAATAAGGCGGGTTGACCCCGCTGCCGGGGTGCATCTGATACTTGCCGAACATCGGTCGTCTCCTGTGGTCGCGGGCCCCGGCGTGCGGGGCATGTCGGTCAGACGGGTGCCGCCAGGCGCGCGGCGGGTTCGCGAAAAGCGGGCGCGTCCATCAATGCGCGCGCGGCGTCGGCGGTGTCCGTGATGCCGCAGAGCGCCATGGTGAGGTCGAGTTCCCGGCGGATGAGTTCGAGGCAGCGCGTCACCCCCGCCTCGCCCATGGCCCCGAGGCCATAGAGGAACGCCCGGCCGATGAGCACGCCGCCGGCGCCCAGCGCCAGCGCCTTCAGCACATCCTGCCCCGAGCGGACGCCGCCATCGAACAGCACTTCGGTGCGCGCGCCCACCGCCTCGGCGATGGCCGGCAGGGCGGTAATGCTGGAGGGCGCCCCGTCCAGCTGGCGACCGCCGTGGTTGGACACGACGATGGCATCCGCCCCCGCGCGGGCGGCGGCGCGGGCATCCTCCGGGTCCATGATGCCCTTCACGATGAGCTTGCGGTCCCAGATGCGCCGCAGCCACCGCACATGCTCCCAGCTGAGGGTCTGGTCGAACTGCTCGGACACCCAGTGGGCGAGGGAGGAGGCATCGCTCACCCCATCCACGTGGCCCACGATATTGCGGAAGGTGCGCCGCTCGGTCCGCGCCATGTTCAGGCACCAGCGCGGCTTGGTGGCGAGGTTGACGAGATTGCGCAGCGTGGGGCGCGGCGGGGTCGAGAGCCCGTTCCTGATGTCGAGGTGGCGCTGGCCCTGCACCGGCAAATCCATGGTGAGCACCAGCGCCGAGCAGCCGGCATCGCGGGCGCGGGCGACCAGCCGCTCCATGAAGGCGCGATCCTTCATCAGATAGAGCTGGAACCAGAAGGGGCGCGAGGTGTGTGCGGCCACATCCTCGATGGAGCACACGCTGACGGTGGACAGAGTGAAGGGGACGCCGAACCGCTCGGCGGCGCGCGCGGCGAGGATTTCCCCGTCCGCCCACTGCATCCCCGCAAGACCGGTGGGGGCGAGCGCAACCGGCATCGCGACATCCTCGCCCAGCATGCGGCTGGGGAGATTGCGCCGGGAGATGTCGATGCCCACGCGCTGGCGCAGGCGAATGGCGGCAAGGTCTACCTCATTCGCCCGATAGGTCGCGCCGGTCCAGGAGCCGCAATCCACGTAGTCGTAGAACATGCGCGGCACCCGGCGCGCGGCCAGGCGGCGGAGGTCCTCGACGCAGGTGATGGGCGCGTTCGGGAAGATCACTCTGGCTGTCCTGAGGTGCGGCCAAAACGTACTTTGGATTCAAAGTACGTTTTATGTTAGATGCCATGCGACTGTCCCTGTCAAGGGCGCGGGCCTCTTGCAACGGATCGTCGCTGCCGATAGGCGCGGGCTATGCCGCGCAGGGCCCGGAGGAACGGAGCAGGCCATGGGGGACGCAAGAACCGGCAAGGACGCTGATGCCGCGGCGGGCGGCTCCCTCCAGGATCGGACCTATCTCCAGCTCCGCGAGATGATCGCCGCCGGCCAGATCCGTCCCGGCGAGCGCCTGCTGGAGGCGGAGGTGGTCCGCGCTTTCGGCATCAGCCGGTCGCCGGCGCGCCAGGCGCTGGAGCGGCTGCGCGAGGATGGCGTGGTGGAGCCGCTCGAAGGGCGCGGCTACCGGGTTCCCGGCGGCGAAGCCTCCGACACCGCGGTGCTCGATCCGGTGGACGTGTCGGCACCCCGGCAGTGGGAGCGCATGTATCAGGAGGTCGAGCAGGAATTGTTCGTACGCACCCTGTTCGGCTCGGTGCGGCTGAACGAACTGCGCCTGGCGGAGCATTTCGGCGTCAGCCGGACGGTGACGCGGGATTTGCTGGCGCGGATGCACGGCGTCGGCCTCATCGCCAAGGATCACGCTGGCCACTGGATCGCCGAGCAGATGACGCCGGATCGCATCCGCCATCTCTACGAACTGCGCTGCCTACTGGAGCCGGCTGCCCTGCGCCAGGCGGCCCCTCACGTGCCTGCCACCGTGCTCGCGGACATGCGCGCCCGCATCCTCGCCACCCGCGCCCAGACGCCCATCAGCAGCACGCGCTTCGATGAGGCGGAAACCGACCTTCACATCACGCTGCTCGGCTATTGCGAGAACCCGGAGATCATGCGCGCCCTGAAGCGCACGCACCTGCTGTTCGGCCCCACCCGTCACCTCTTCGATCCATTCCTGGGGATCCCCATCCGGCTGATCGTGGCGGCCCTGGACGAGCACATCGGGATCATCGATCTGCTGCTGGATGCCCAGCCGGAACAGGCCGCGAAGGCGCTCGAATCCCATCTCAGGGACGCTGTCGAGCGCTGGCTCGGCCGCTTCGAGATCACCGCCAAGGGCAAGCCGATCCCCGTCCCGTCCTATCTGCAGACCGTGGCCGACTGAAGGGCCGGGCGGCCGTGCCCTCGGCGGCGTCCATCCAGTGCGGGCCCGTGGCACTCAGGTCTTTCC
>JAEWBL010000181.1 GCA_023391175.1 Pseudomonadota bacterium | reverse complement strand
GCTCCACAGCGTGGAGGACAAGGGCGACCACGTGGTCCTGACATTCCGGGTGGACGACGCCTTCTTCATCGTCGAGGCGCGCCATGTGGTGGTGGCGCTGCCGCCGCGCCTCGTCGCCGAGACGGTGCGCTTCATTCCGGAACTCGACAGCGCGACCTTCGAGGCCATGGGTGCCGCGCCCACCTGGATGGCGCAGCAGGCCAAGGTGGTGATGGCCTATCCGTCCGCGTTCTGGCGGGACGCCGGCCAGTCGGGCAACGCCTTCGTCACCCATGAGCAGGCGGTGGTCGGCGAGATCTTCGACGCCTGCGACGTGACCGGCGCCAAGGCGGCCCTCGGCGGCTTCCTGAGCTTCCCGCCGGATCTCCGCGAGGCCTTCGCCGATGGCCTGTCGCTGCTGATGGACAGCCAGATGATGCAGGTGTTCGGTTCGGCGGCCGAAGGCGGAGAGCAGCTTTATCAGGACTGGGCTGACGAGGCCTTCACCTGTTCGGCCCGCGACAAGGCGGAGCCGCGGGGCGAGCATGTGGCCTTCTCCAATCCGCTCCTGCGGCGGCCCCTGTGGGACGGGCGGCTCCATCTCGGCAGCTCCGAGACGGCAACCCAGGGCGCCGGCTACCTCGAGGGCGCCCTGGAGGCGGCGCGGCGCATCGACCGTGCCCTGTCGCGCGAGCGGGCGGAGGAGGCGGGCATCGCCATTCCCGAGGGCCTGCCGGTGAATGCCGCCAGTCTCGCGCGGTTCGCCAACTGGGTGGCCGGCCAGAACGATGTGGCGTTCGAGGCCTATCGCATCCGACTCAACCGTGCGCTCGCCAGCCAGGATCGCGAGCAGCTCACCCAGCGGGCCATGCTTGGGGCGATAGAGGACATTTATGAGCGCGCGGCAGATCTCATCGAGACCCTGCCCTTCGACATGGCCGACGTACCGGTGGAAAAAGGCCGCTCGGCCCTGATGAGCGACGTGCAGCTGCCATTCCGTGACTTCATCCAGACGCTGCTGGACGACGTTGTCGCGTTCAACCGCACCTCTTGTGCGCTTTCCAACTTCCCCGGTGAGCATCACCTCTCGCGCGACTATGTGCAGACCATCCTGCGCGACGTCGCCGCCGCCTGGCGCGACTTCTGCCTCGCCGCCAACCGGCGCCTGCTGGCGAAGGCCGAGGCCGGCGCCCCCCTTCCCTCCGGTGCCGCCAGCGGCCCGGTCCTGACGCGTGCATCGTGAACGAGGATCAGATGGAACCGACCGTCATCGACAACGAGGCCCCACAGGATGCCCTCCCGGACGAGGCGGCCGCCGTCGCCTACGTCATCTGCTCCATGAGCGACATCCCCAGCCAACGGGCGCGGGGCTTCGAGCTGATGCAGGTGGCGGAGGACGGCACCGAGCAGCCGTTCAAGATCGTGGTGGTGCGCTGGGGCCGGCAGGTTTTCGGCTATATCAACCGCTGCCCGCACGACCAGGTGCAGCTGGACTGGGAGCGCAACCAGTTCCTCGACCCCAACGGCATCCGCCTGATGTGTGGCAAGCACGGCGCCCTGTTCGAGCTTGGCACCGGCGTGTGCCTGGAAGGGCCGTGCAAGGGCAAGAGCCTCATCCCTGTTGCCCTCACCGTGCTCGACAACGACATCTGCGTGACCGGCGTGACGCTGGCCGAGGAGATCGATGACGACGACGAGGAGGAGATCACCTCCTGCTCGGATGAGGGCGGGGGCGTCTGAGGGCGCTGCCGGTCGCAATAAAAATGGCCGGGCTTGCCCGGCCATTTTCTTGTGTCGCGATGTGCCGCTTAAGACCATCCTGCGCGCCACCCGGCCTCGCCGGGCGGTGCGGGGACTCGCTCGGGTCAGACCGGGCGGTTCTCGTTGCGGTTCTTCACCGGCTCCATGATGGAGACGCCCTTTTCGTACGTGATGATCTCGTAGTCCTCATGCCACGCCGCGGCGGCGTCGAGCACCACGTCGGTCTTGCCGCCGGTGTCCATCTTCTTGATGTCGTTCTTGTCGATGGAGAGGAGGTCGGTCATCTCCTTCCACACGGTGCTCTCATCACAGGGCAGCACGTAGAACGTCTTGCCGTTGTGCGTGACGCGATACTTCGCCAAGAGGTCGATGTTGTTGCAGAACAGGAAATACTTGCCGTCGGGCGCCAGCGCGTCGCCGAGCACGTCGACCACGTCGGAGAGGAAGGCGAAGTTCTGCAGGTAGCCGGCGAGCACCGGAATGGTGGGCTTGCCCTCCTCGGCGAAGGTCAGCACCTGCTCCATGGTGTATTCCGGCGGACGCTTCTCGTCGGCGACCTGCTGCTGGAACTTCAGCGCAATGTCGCCACGGAAATCGAAGCGGCCCGGCTTGGTGGGCTGCTTGAGCACGGCATTCAGGAGTCGCCCCTCTTTATCCAGCCGGCCCAGGGGGGTGTTCTCGATCGCGGTCATCAAAAAGGTCTCCGGTTCAGCACACGACTGTTCAGACGGGTCTCGGGTTCAACACGGGCGCGACCGGCATGCGCGTCCCGGACAGGAGAATCCGGGGCCGGCGTGCCGCCCTTCGCCGAAGGTGTTCGGCGTGCCACCCGCGCAGGGGCAGGCGCTGCGCTTCATGCAAGCCCTTTGCCGCTTCGTCCCCCGCCCGCGCCGAAAGCGCGTCATCGCGACAATCAGCCCCCATGCGGGCGTCGGCCGAGGGCATCCGTCGGGACCCGCCAAGCCCGGCAGGGCGCGGAAACGCGGGGGTTGCGGGCCGATGACCGGTCCCCGCGGCGGGCCGGCGCTTCGCGGTTCTCCGCGCCGCATCTGGCCGGCAACAGCGGCCCGCGCCCTTGTCCGAAACCGGACACGCGTCGCAAAGGCAACAGCTTCGATCCTGAAAATCGAAAGAAATCAGTTCGTTGCCGTCTGGCATGAGGATTGCTGATGTCCTGCCAGACCAGTCTTTCAAGCGAAGGTCGAGCAATGATCAATTTGACCGACAGCGCACTTCATGCGGTCCGCGACGCGATCCATGATGCCGATCAGCCCGTCAGCGGCCTGCGCATCATGGTCGAGACCGGCGGCTGCGCCGGCTACCAGTACAAGATGGGCCTCGTCAGCGACGCCGAGCCCGACGACACCGTGGTCGAGCGCGAGGGCGTTCGCGTCTTCGTCGACAACAAGAGCCACGAGCTGCTCGCCGGCACCACCATCGATTTCGTGGTGGCCCTGGAGGGCTCCGGCTTCACCTTCGAGAACCCGAACGCCACCTCCAGCTGCTCCTGCGGCAAATCCTTCGGCTGACCGCCATCCGCGCGCCGTCCTCCGACGGGCGGCAGACCAGAGAACACAGAGAGGATATTGCGATGTTGGCCGAGACCGAAGCGTCCGCCCCGCTCAGCCGTGAAGCCCGCCGCGAGGCGATCATCCGCGAGGTGATCGAGGAGATCCGCCCCAACCTCATCCGCGACGGCGGCGACTGCGAGCTGGTGGAGATCGACGGCACCAAGGTCATGGTGAAGATGACCGGCGCCTGCGTGTTCTGCAAGCTGGCGAGCGAGACCATCGAGGGCATCCAGTCCAAGATCGTGGAACGGCTCGGCGAACTGATCCGGCTGATCCCCGTCGCCGGCGCGCAGAACAAGCCGCTGGTGAGCCTGAAGGGCCCCGGCCCCGCATTGTCCGCCGCGCCGAAGCCCGGTGCGCCGAAGCCTGCCGCAGCGGCTCCGGCGGTTCCCGCCCCGGCGACGCCGGCTCCCATCCGCTGACGGCCGCCCACACAGCAAGACGCCGCAGCAGATCCGAGGGGTGAGCGCCGTGCGCCCGGTCTATCTCGACAACAACGCGACGACGCGCACCGACCCCGCCGTCGTCGCGGCGATGCTGCCGTTCTTCTCGGAGCATTTCGGCAACGCCTCGTCCACCCACGCCTTCGGCGAGCACGTGGGCGAGGCGCTGAAAAAGGCCCGCAAGCAATTGCAGGCCCTCCTCGGCGCTCAGTTCGACCACGAGATCATCTACACCTCGGGCGGAACGGAATCCGACAACGCTGCCATCCTCTCCGCGCTGGAGACCCAGGAGGGGCGGGACGAGATCGTCACCACCACGGTGGAGCACCCGGCGGTGCTCACCCTCGTCGCCCATCTGGAAAAGACGCGCGGCATCAAGGTCCACCTCATCGGCGTGGACGGCCAGGGGCGGCTCGACCTCGACGCCTTCGCCGCCGCGCTGTCGCCGAAGACGGCGCTGGTTTCCGT
>JAEWBL010000156.1 GCA_023391175.1 Pseudomonadota bacterium | reverse complement strand
CCTCCGGCTTCGGCGACCTGCCGCGTCCGCCGGGCCTGGTAGGCGCGCGCTGAGCGGGCCGCTCAGGCCCGTTCGAGCGTCACATAGGTAAAGGCGGCCTCGTCCTTGTCGCCGCGGATCGGCCCCTCGCGACCGGTCTCGCGCCATTGAGCGCAATCGAAGGTGGGGAAGAGCACGTCGCCCGCAGGTGCTGCATCCACCTCGGTCAGGTGCAGCCAGCGGGCGATGGGCAGGGTCTCGCGAAACAGCCGCTCGCCGCCAATGACCATGATGGCGTCGGCACCCATGGCGTCG
This sequence comes from Pseudomonadota bacterium, assembly GCA_023391175.1. Taxonomy (GTDB): domain Bacteria; phylum Pseudomonadota; class Alphaproteobacteria; order Rhizobiales; family Xanthobacteraceae; genus Xanthobacter. The sequence continues at coordinate 2,426 of JAEWBL010000156.1, read as the reverse complement.
GCCGCGTCATCCGCCAGCGCGAGCCCTTCCGCGAGGGATCCGCCCTTCAGCACGCCCTCGGGCGGCGTGAATGCGGGATCGGCGCTGATCACAACCGAAGTGCGTCCCGGGAGCGGCTTGCCGATCGACTCGAAGGTGCGCCGCCCCATGAGGATCGGCTTGCCCCAGGTGATGGCGCGGAAGCGCTTCAGGTCCGACGGCAGCCGCCACGGCAGCCCCCCGCCGACGCCGATGACGCCGTTCCGCGACACTGCGACCACCAGCGCTAGGGGATGGCGGGTCGCGCTCATGCTGCGTGCTCCAAGTGTGCGAGGGCGGTTTCGGCGGCGACGATCCCGGAGAGGTGCGCGCCATGGCAGGTGGAGAAGGCGGGACCGCCGAGCGCCTCCCCCGCGAACACGATGCGCGGGTCGAACGGTTGGTGAAGCTTCGCGCGCAAATGGGCCTTGCCCGGTAGCGCGCAGGAATAGGCCCCGCCGATAAAGGGCATCCCGGTCCAATCGGTGGTGAGGCGCCGCACCACATGGCGCCGCACGTCTTCTCCGGCCGCAGTGGCCAGCACACCGAGGGCAAACTCGGCCAGCGCATCGGGCCCCTCGGCCGCGACCGCCTGCGCCTCCGGCCCGGCCACATGGACGAGAGCCGCCGAGGCGCCGCCCGGCCGCAGCATGACCGAGGCGCCAGCGCAGGCCGGATCGGCCGGGTCCACCGCGTCGAAGCCGCTGCGCTCGGGAACGCCGAAGATGTCCCGGTCGAACAGCAGCGCCACCTTCTCCGCGAAGCCCAGCGGCAAGGCGGCGAACGCCTCCACGAGGTCCGGCGGCAAAGCGGGATCAAACGCGAGCCGGCCGGAGGCAATCACCGCAGTGGACACCGTGACCACCACCGCCCGGCAGGCGATCGTGCCGCGCTCCGTCTCGATGGCGAGGCGACGGCCACTGCGATCGATGCGACGGACGGGACAGCCGAGCGTCACCTTCAGGTCGCCGGCCACCGCCAGCACCAGCGCGCCGTAGCCGTCGAGCACCGGCCAGTTGTCGTCGGTGTCGCGATAGAGCGCGAAGTCCACGGACGAGATGTCCGCCGGCCCCGCCGCTGACATGAGCTCCAGCCAGTGCCGTGTGAGGACGCCATAGCGCCCGGCACCCTGCTCCGAGATCACCTCGGCGGCGGAAATGTCCCGGCCAGCTTGGCCGGCGGCATAAATGGCGTCGAAGACGGCATCCACCTCCGCGTCGGCGGCATCCTTCTCCGCATCGGTGGAGAAGCGGTCGCCAAGCAGGAGACGCCGGCGCATCGGCGCGCCGCGCCCGACACGAAAGCCGTGGGCATCGGCGAGGGCGGTGAAGGGATTGTCCCGCGCGTCGTGCAGCCAGTGGCAGCCGAGGTCGAAGGGAACACCGAGCGTGGTGGTGTCGGTGGCCGCCCTCCCACCGGCGATCGAGGCGGCCTCGATGATCTCGAAGGGAATGCCCGCGGTCCTGAGTCGCGCCCCCGCCGCGAGGCCGGCGGCACCGGCCCCGATTACGACCACATCGGTCTCAGCGGTCACCCGGGCGGTCCGGCCGGCTACTTCTTGTTGCGGAAGACGTCGAGCTGCACCACCTGCGCGCCGCCGGCGGGCTTGTCCTCGCCCTCGGCGGAGGACACGGCGCTGGCCAGCGCCGGCTCGGAGGCGGCGCCGGGCGCGGGCTTGAGCGGGGTCGGGGCGTTCGAGGCGATGGGGGTCGAGCCGGGCGCATTGGCAGAGACGGGCGTCTCCAGCGGAGCGTCGTCGGTCTCTTCCCCGTCCGCGTCGGCGGTGAGGGTCTCGAACTGCAGGCCGAACTTCACGGCCGGATCGAAAAAGCCCTTCAGGGCGGTGAAGGGCACGAGCAGCCGCTCGGGAATGCCGCCGAAAGAGAGGCCGACCTCGAACGAGGTCTCGGTGACGATCAGGTCCCAGAACTGGTGCTGGAGCACGATGGTCATCTCTTCGGGATACTTCTCCTTCATCCGCTGCGAGAGCCGGACGCCCGGCGCGCGGGTGTCGAAGGAGATGAAGAAATGGTGGTCGCCCGGCAGGCCGGTCTTGGCCACGTCCGTGAGCACGCGGCGCACCACGGAGCGCAGGGCCTCCTGGGCGAGAAGATCGTAGCGGATGTGATCGACCGTCATGTGCCCGCTTAAGTCCCCTCCGGCCTGATGACGAGCCAGGCTCCGGAGACCTTCCGAATGGACCCGCGAACGGGTGGCCCCGCGGACGGCGCCGCAGCCGAAAGGACGAACGAAGGAGCGCGCTTCCCCCCTTCGGCCGGTCGGGAGGGAAGTGGAGGCTTCTGTTGCCAGGTGCCTCCGAACCCCGCCTATCCAGTGCTACCCGGTAGGACTTTGATTTCGATCGTCAAACCGCTCACGCGGCCTGAGCAACCGGAGCATAGTTGTCA
>JAEWBL010000149.1 GCA_023391175.1 Pseudomonadota bacterium | reverse complement strand
CGCACCGGCACCTTGGACCCGGGGCTGATCGAAGCCGCCATCACGCCGCGCACCCGCGCGATCCTGCCCGTCCATTTGCATGGCCAGACCGCCGAGATGGACGCCATTTGCGAGATCGCCCGCGCGCACGGCCTTTTGGTCATCGAGGACGCGGCCCAGGCCCAAGGGGCGGCGTATCACGGCGCCCGCGCCGGCAGCCTTGGCGACATCGCCTGCTTCAGCTTCTACCCGAGCAAGAATCTTGGCGCGTGCGGTGAGGCCGGCGCCATCGTGACAAGCGACAGCGCGCTCGCCGACACGGTCAGGATGCTGCGCGATTGGGGGCAGGCTGGACGCTACAACCATGTTCTGCAGGGCTACAATTACCGGATGGAAGGCATCCAGGGGGCGGTGCTGCGCGTCAAACTCCCGCATCTGGATCGCTGGAACGATGCCCGCCGCCAGCATGCCGCCGGGTATGACGCCAGGCTCGGGGCCGCCGGGCTGGACATTCCGCAAGAAGCGCCTGGCCGGCATCATGTGTATTACGTCTATGCCGTCCGCGTCGCCGAGCGCGATGCGGTCCGCGAGCACCTCCTCAAGGCCGGGATCAGCACCGGGGTCCATTACCCGGTTCCGGTGCATCGCCAGCCGGCCTATGCCGATGCCGTCAGGGTGGTGGGAGCGCTGCCGGTCACCGAGCGGTTTGCGGCGCAGACCCTGTCCTTGCCGTTGTATCCGGAACTGAGCGGCGATCAGCGTGAGCGGGTGTGTGAGGCAGTTTTGGAGGTCTGCGTCGGCCAGCCGGCCTGACCCGGATCGTCCGGCCGTCGCCGTCCGCCGGCGCCTGCCTCCCAAGGCTGCGGCTTTGGGGCCAAGCGCCATGAGGCGGATGGCCGGCGTCAACAAAGGAAAAGGGCACATGGCAAATCTCGAGGGCAAATCCATCCTCGTCACCGGGGGCGCCGGCTTCGTCGGGTCGCACATCGTCGACCTGCTGGTTGAAGAGCGCTGCCGCAAGATCACAGTCATCGACAATATGGTGCGCGGCCGCCCGCAAAATTTGGCCCGCGCCATGGCGCAGGGGCCGGTCACCCTCATCGAGGGCGATATTCGGGACCGGGCGACGATGGAGCGGCTGGTTGTCGACGCCGACATTGTGTTTCATCAAGCGGCTTTGCGGATCACCCATTGTGCGGCCGAACCGCGCCTTGCCTTTGAGGTCATGGCCGAGGCGCCCTTCAACCTCCTCAGCTTGTGTGTTGATCATGGCGTTGAAAAGGTCGTGGCGGCATCCTCGGCGTCGATCTATGGCATGGCAGAGCGCTTCCCGACCGAGGAAAGCCACCATCCCTATGACAATCGCACCCTCTATGGGGCAGCGAAGCTGTTCAATGAGGGTCTGTTGCGATCCTTCAACGACATGTATGGCCTCCCCTATGTGGCCTTGCGCTACTTCAATGTTTACGGTCCGCGCATGGACATCCATGGCAAATACACAGAAGTGCTGATCCGCTGGATGGAGCGCATTGCCGCCGGACAATCCCCCATCATTTTCGGTGATGGCAGCCAGACCATGGATCTCATCCATGTCGTCGACGTCGCTCGGGCCAACATTCTGGCTGCCAAAAGCGCCGCGTGTGACGATGTGGTCAATGTGGGCAGCGGCACAGAGGTCAGCCTTGCCCAGCTTGCCCACAGCCTCGCCGTTGTGATGGGCAAGCCGGAGCTTGGGGTGGAGTTTGCCGCTGAGCGCAAGATCAATCCGGTGGCGCGGCGGCAGGCGGGAACGCACAAGGCCAAACAGCTGCTTGGATTTGAGGCCGGGATCGAGCTCACCGACGGTCTGCGGGCGCTGGTGGAGTGGTGGGGCCGCGAGCGGCTGACGATGCTGGCTGAGGTCGCACCATGATCCCGATCGCAAAGCCAGTCCTGGGCGACGCCGAGGCCGATGCGGCATGCGAGGTGGTGCTGTCCGGCTGGCTCACCCAAGGCCCACAGGTGGCCGCCTTCGAGCAGGCCTTTGCCGCGGCGACGGGAGCCGCGCATGCCTGTGCCGTGTCCAACTGCACGACGGCGCTTCATCTCGCCCTTCTGGCTGTCGGTGTCGGTGCGGGCGATGAGGTCATCGTGCCGAGCCACTCGTTCGTGGCAACGGCCAATGCCGTGCGCTATTGCGGCGCGGAGCCGGTCTTTGTCGACATCGAGCCGGACAGCTTCAACCTCGATCCCGATCTGGTTGCCGACAGCATCGGCCCGCGCACCCGCGCCATTTTGTGCGTGCATCAGATGGGCATGCCCTGCGATCTGCCGCGTCTGGGGGCGCTGGCGCGTGAGCGCGGCATCGCTCTCATTGAGGACGCCGCCTGTGCGGCCGGATCGGAAATCCAGATCGGCGGCGACTGGCAACGGATTGGGCGGCCGCACGGCGACATCGCCTGCTTTTCCTTCCATCCCCGTAAGGTGATCACGACCGGCGACGGTGGGATGATCGTCACCAACAATCCTGACTGGGACCAGCGCTTCCGCCTCTGGCGCCAACATGGCATGAGCATTTCCGATGTCGCGCGGCATGGCGCGCCGGAGGTCGTCTTCGAAAGCTACCCGGTGCTCGGCTACAATTACCGGATGACGGATGTGCAGGCGGCCATCGGCCGTAAGCAGCTCGAGCGCCTGGCCGAGATTGTGCAGCAACGCCGAGCGCTTGCGGCCGCCTACCACCGGATGTTGGCCGAGGTGCCTGGGCTGGTCGTGCCAACCGAGCCCGCCTGGGCCCGCTCCAACTGGCAAAGCTACTGTGTGCGCCTGCCCGATGGCCTTGACCAACGGGAGGTCATGCAGACGCTGCTCGACCAAGGCATCGCCACACGGCGCGGCATCGTCTGCGCGCACCGTGAAGCCCCTTACGCGCAGACGCCGCAGCGCTCGGGCTTGACGGAGTCAGAGCGTGCGCAGGACCGCTGCATCCTGCTGCCGCTCTACGCGCAAATGGATGCCAGTGACCAGCAGCGCGTGGTGGAGGCGTTGGCGGCGGTCTGCAAGAGAGAGGTGCTGCCATGGATATGAGCCTGTCTGGCAGCGCTGGAGAGCCCGGCGCCGGGCCGCCCATGCTGTCGGTCGTCATGCCGGCCTACAACGAACGGCAAAATCTCCCCATTGCCTATCAGCGGCTGTCTGACGCCTTCGCACCGACCGGCTTGCGGTGGGAGCTGATCGTTGTCGATGACCACTCCAGCGACGACACCTTCCAAGTGGCCGCGGACATTGCCGAGCGGTGTGGCAATGTTCATGCCCTCCGCCTCTCGCGCAATTTCGGATCGCACACCGCAATCGCCTGCGGGCTGGATCAGGCCCGCGGGCGCTGCGTCATCATCATGGCCGCCGATCTGCAAGATCCTCCCGAGACCATCCCAGACCTGATCGACCGCTGGCGTGCCGGTGCGCAGGTTGTGTGGGCGGTCCGCAGCCAGCGCAAGGGCGAGAGCCGGTCGACGCTGGCGTTCTCGCGCTTGTATTATTGGCTCATGCGCCGGGTCGTTGGGTTGGCCGACATGCCGCCCAATGGCGCCGACTTTGTCCTGCTCGACCGCGTTGTCGCCGATGCTCTGCGCCACTTCAACGAACGGAACACCAGCTTGCTGGCGCTGATCAGCTGGATGGGCTTCCGGCAGAGCCAAATCCGCTATGACAAGGACGCCCGCTTGTATGGGCGGTCTGGCTGGAGCTTGGGGAAAAAGCTCAAGCTCGTCGTCGATTCCGTGGCGGCCTTCAGCTTCCTGCCCATCCGCCTGATGCTGTCGGTCGGGGTTGTCACGGCCCTGCTCGGCCTGATCTATGCCGTGGTCATCATCATGAACGCCCTGTTCGGCCATCCCGCCGAGGGCTGGTCCTCGCTGATGGTCATCGTTCTGGTGATCGGCGGCGTCCAGATGCTGATGCTGGGGCTGCTCGGCGAATATGTGTGGCGTGCCCTCGATGAGGTCCGCCAACGCCCGCGCTACCTCATCGAGACCGAACGCAAAGGCGAGGTCGAGGCGGCGCGGCCCGTGATGCCCACACAGACGGCGCCCACACAGGCGGTCCTTTACACGCGATGACGCCGGCCGCGTCCCGCTGCCGCCATTGCCGCCCCTGCGCCGCGCCCCCTGTGCCGCAATGGTGCCGCACCTGCCCGGCGGACAGGCATCCGGGTGCGATGTCCTGCCCTGACACATGAGGTTGTTATGCCAATCAATGATGATGTTCTTCTTGGCGATAACGTGAAAATCTTCCATCCGGCCCTGGTGAACCTCTACGGCTGCACGGTTGGCGCCGAGACAAAAGTGGGCGCGTTCGTCGAGGTTCAGAAAAACGCCTCGATCGGACAGCGCTGCAAGATTTCATCGCACAGCTTCATCTGCGAAGGCGTTGTGATTGATGACGAGGTGTTCATCGGCCATGGGGTCATGTTTACCAATGATCGCTACCCCCAGGCCACCAACGCTGACGGCAGCCCGCAAAGCGAGCAGGATTGGACGCTGGAGCGCACGCACATCAAGGCGCGGGCGTCGATTGGATCAAACGCGACCATCATCG
>JAEWBL010000096.1 GCA_023391175.1 Pseudomonadota bacterium | reverse complement strand
CGCCCGCCGATTGCATGTCCTGATTGTTCGGAAGCGCGAAACCTGACCGGCCGCGCATTCGTCATCACAAGCCATCTCAACGCGAAGCAGGTCCCATGAGCGACACCACCGAACAGACGGCATACATCGAGCTCGCGACGGACATCATCTCCGCCTATGTCGGCAACAACACGGTTGCCGCGACCGAGCTGCCGGCCCTCATCAACGATGTCTTCCTCGCCCTCACGCGCCTCGGTACCGGCGAGGCGCCGGCCGGGGCGGAGCCGCTCAAGCCGGCGGTGGCGGTCAAGCGTTCCGTGCATCCGGACTTCATCATCTGCCTGGAGGACGGGCTGAAGTTCAAATCCCTGAAGCGCCACCTGCGCACGCGCTACGACATGACGCCCGAGCAGTATCGTGAGAAGTGGAGCCTGCCCGCCGACTATCCCATGGTGGCACCCAACTATGCCGCCGCCCGCTCCGAGCTGGCCAAGCAGATGGGCCTCGGCCAGCAGCGTCGCCGCGGCCGCTGAAATTCGCGATCTCCAATTTCGCGGTCCCTAATTTCGCGGTCCCATGCAGAAAGGCCCGGCGCGGTGCGCCGGGCCTTTCTCGTTTCATGCCTCCGGGGTCGATCACTCGGCGGCGAGGCGCACCTGCGGCTGGGCATCGCGCACGGCGGCGTCGACGTGCGTCTCGAAGCGGGCGAAGTTCTCGCGGAACATGTTCACCAGCCGGCGGGCGGTGGCGTCGAAGTCCGCCTTGTCCGCCCAGGTCTTGGATGGATAGAGGATGTGCGGCTCGATGCCCGGCACGGAGGTGGGCACCTCGAAGCCGAAATAGGGATCGGTGCGGAACGAGGCGTCCTTGAGCGAGCCGTCCAGCGCCGCGGTGAGCAGCGTCCTTGTGACCTTGATGGGCATGCGCCGGCCGGTGCCGAACTTGCCGCCGGTCCAACCGGTGTTCACCAGCCAGCAGTCGACGCCATGCTCCGCGATGAGGTCGCGCAGGTGATTGCCGTAGACCGTGGGGTGGCGCGGCTTGAAGGGCGCGCCGAAGCAGGTGGAGAAGGTGGCCTCCGGGTCCTTCACGCCCTTCTCGGTGCCCGCGACCTTCGCGGTGTAGCCGGAAAGGAAATGATACATGGCCTGCGCCGGGCTGAGCCGCGCGATGGGCGGCAGCACGCCGAAGGCGTCGCAGGTCAGCATCACCACATTCTTCGGCTGGCCCGCGCGGCCGGTGGGGCTGGCATTGGGGATGAAGGCGAGGGGATAGCAGGAGCGGGTGTTCTCGGTGAGGCTGCCGTCGTCGAAGTCCGGCACCCCCGTCACCTTGTCGAGCACCACATTCTCCAGCACCGTGCCGAAGCGGTTGGAGGCGGCGAAGATCTCGGGCTCGGCCTCGGCCGAGAGGCGGATGGTCTTGGCGTAGCAGCCGCCCTCGAAGTTGAACACGCCGTCCTTGCTCCAGCCGTGCTCGTCATCGCCGATGAGAGTGCGGTTGGGATCGGCGGACAGCGTGGTCTTGCCGGTGCCTGACAGGCCGAAGAACAGGCAGACGTCGCCTGCCTCGCCTACGTTCGCCGAGCAGTGCATCGGCATGATGCCCTTCTTCGGCAGGATGTAGTTGAGGGCCGTGAACACCGACTTCTTCATCTCGCCCGCATAGGACGAATTGCCGATGAGCACGATGCCGCGGGTGAAGTCCACCGCAATCACCGTCTCCGAGCGGACCCCATGGCGCGCCGGGTCGGCCTTGAAGGACGGCAGGTCGATGATGGTCATTTCCGGCACGAAGCCGTCGAGCTCGGCCCGCTCGGGGCGGCGCAGCATCGTGCGGATGAACAGGGAGTGCCAGGCGAACTCGGTGTAGACGCGCACCTTGATGCGGGAAGCGGGATCGGCGCCGCCATAAAGGTCCTGTGCGAACAGGGTCTTGTCCTCGGCCTCTTTCAGGAAGTCCTGATAGAGGGTCTCGAACTGCTCCGGCGTGATGGCGCCGTTATTGTCCCACCAGACTTCGCCCTCGGTCGCGGCATCGCGCACCACGAACTTGTCCTTGGGGCTGCGGCCGGTGTGGGCGCCGGTCTCGGCCATCAGCGCGCCGCCGGAGGACAGGTGCCCCTCCTTGTGCGCCAGCGCGTGCTCGTAGAGCGCGGGCTCCAGAAGATTCCAATGGACCGCCGTCAGATTCTTGAGGCCGAAAGTGTCCGCGCCGCAGGCGCTGTTCCGGTGACCGGTTTCGAGCACGGAAAATCCTCCACAGTTCCCGCCGGCGTGACGCCGGCATTCCATCCGCCGCCGCTCTCGTAGAGTTATGCGGCAGGCGTCGGCCTGGGGGCATCTTTGCGCGCCCCTCCAAACCGCGTCGCGCACGCTAGAGGGAGTTGGCCGACAAGGAAACTCCGACAAACGGACGCTAAACGTTTAAATTCAGGCGGCAGTTCCACGCCGCGCATCGGCGACGAGCTTCACCAGTTCTTGCCGCACTGCAGCAAGGTCTTCGACCCGTCTTGTAAAGTCGAGGCGGCGGACGAGATCGCCGCAGATCAGCTCGCACCCCTCAGGATCGAGCGAAAGCATCCGCCACTCACCCTCCGGCGCGCCGAGGAGCACGGTGGCGTAGAGCTGCACCGCGTCGGCATGGTCTGCATTCATGTGCTCTATGACGCCCGCGGCCCCCTCGGAGAGCGCGTCCGCTCCCTGCCAGGAGGTCAGCAGCTTCTCTCCCGGCACGTCCACGATGCGGCCGAAGCCCTCGACCAGGTGCGCCTCGGTGATGTCGATGGCGTAAAAGGCAAAATCGGTGAAATCCGCGTATCCCTCCGCTGCCGCATGCCGGGCGAGGTAGCGCGCGCGGACCTCCGGGGCAGGGGCGGGGACGATGCGGCCGATGAGGCTGGCGCGGGGCGCGTTCAACGGGTCCTCGGCACCAGCGGCGGAGACGAGGAGGGAGACGCGGGCATCCCCCGCAATATTGCGGGTGTGGCGGGCGAGGCGGGAGATGAGCAGCGTGGGCCGGCCCTCGAGGTCCGTGGAGATCGCCACCAGCGAGGCGTAGGGCGCGCCGTCACCCTCCAGCGTTGCAAGAGCGCCGAAACGGGCCTCGCGCACGAGGTGGCGGACGGCGGTCGCGGACGGCTTGGTCATGGTGCTCCTCCCACGGGGCGGTGCCACGATGCTCCGGCGTGGCGGGACGGCGCAAGGGGTCCGGCGCAAAGGGGGGGCCGCACGGGAAGCCGCCGGGTCCGGCAGAACTTGATTAAGGGTATTCGGCAGCCGCCATTTGGTGTCGGTGGAGAATCCCGCTATTTTGCGTCGATCGAGTCTTGTGTGTCACATTTCGGCCACGCGAACGCGGTTCACCGCAAGGCGCGGCCGCAACAGATGGCCGGCTTGAAGGCCCGCGTTCGGCGGACCGCTTTCCGGACGGCTCAAAAGAGGTGTCATGCCCACGATCGCCCTCGTCGACGACGACCGCAACATCCTGACCTCGGTCTCCATCGCTCTGGAGGCGGAGGGCTACCGCATCGACACCTATACGGACGGCGCATCGGCCCTCGACGGGTTCAAGACCAACCCGCCGGATCTCGCCATCCTCGACATCAAGATGCCCCGCATGGACGGCATGGAGCTGCTCCGCCGCCTGCGCCAGAAGACCGACATGCCGGTGATCTTCCTCACCTCCAAGGACGAGGAGATCGACGAACTGTTCGGCCTCAAGATGGGCGCCGACGATTTCATCAAGAAGCCGTTCTCCCAGCGCCTGCTGGTGGAGCGGGTGAAGGCGGTGCTGCGCCGCGCCGGTGCCAAGGACGGCGCCGCCCCGCGCGAGGTGGACAGCGCCAAGGTTCTCGAGCGCGGCAACCTGCGCATGGACCCCGAGCGTCATACCTGCACCTGGAAGGCCGAGCCGGTGACGCTTACCGTCACCGAATTCCTGATCCTCCAGGCCCTTGCCCAGCGCCCGGGCGTGGTCAAGAGCCGCAATGCCCTGATGGACGCGGCCTATGACGATCAGGTCTATGTGGACGACCGCACCATCGACAGCCACATCAAGCGGCTGCGCAAGAAGTTCAAGTCGGTGGACGATTCGTTCGAGATGATCGAGACCCTGTACGGCGTCGGCTACCGGTTCAAGGAGTGATCCGGGTCGCCGGCCCCGGGGGCGGCAGATGACGGTCGAGACCAACGAAGCGCCGCTGGAGCGCCCGAGCGAGCCGGCGGGCGGCATTCTCGCCACCGTTCGGCGCGTGCGCCGCTTCGTGGCGTTCAAGGGCTTCTCGTCGCTCACGCGGCGCATCGTGCTCCTGAACCTCGCCGGCCTGTGCGCGCTGGTCTCCGGCATTCTCTATCTCTCGGAATTCCGTTCCGGCCTCATCGACGCGCGCATCCAGAGCCTTCTGGTTCAGGGCGAGATCATCGCCGCCGCGATCGCCTCTTCCGCGCAGGTCGAGACCAACGCCATCACGCTCGACCCCGATCGCCTGCTGGAATTGCAGGCGGGCGAGAGCTATGGCCCCGAGGACGGCTTCGCCCCGCTGGAATTCCCCATCAATCCGGAGCGGGTCGCCCCCGTGCTGCGCCGCCTCGTCGGCCCGACCCGGACCCGCGCCCGCATCTATGACCGGGAAGGCCAGCTGCTGCTGGATTCCCGCTCGCTGTATTCGCGCGGCGAGATCCTGCGCTTCGACCTGCCCTCGCCCAATGAGCCCAAGCCCGGCTTCTTCGAGCGTGCCTGGCTCGGCATCCAGCTCTGGCTCGGCCGGGGCGACCTGCCGCTCTACCGCGAGATGGGGCCGCAGGCGGGCAAGAACTACCCGGAAGTCGCCTCCGCCGCGCTCGGCACAAAGGCCAGCGAGGTGCGGGTGGACGAGCGCGGGCAGGTGGTGGTCTCGGTCGCCGTGCCCATCCAGCGCTTCCGCGCCATCCTCGGCGTGTTGCTGCTCTCCACCCAGAGTGGCGAGATCGATGCGGCGGTGAAGGCCGAACGATTCGTCATCGTCCGCGTGTTCTTGGTGGCGGCGGCGGTGATGGTGCTGCTCTCCGTCCTGCTCGCCGGCACCATCGCCGATCCGGTGCGCAAGCTCGCCGCCGCTGCCGAGCGTGTGCGCCGGCGCATCAAGACCCGCGTGGAAATTCCCGATTTCACCGCCCGCGCCGACGAGATCGGCCATCTCTCCGGCGCCCTGCGTGACATGACCAGCGCGCTCTACAACCGCATCGAGGCCATCGAGAGCTTCGCGGCGGACGTGGCGCATGAACTGAAGAATCCGCTCACCTCCCTGCGCAGCGGGGTGGAGACGCTGCCGCTGGCCAAGACCGATTCTTCCCGCTCGCGGCTGCTGGAGGTGATCCAGCATGACGTGAAGCGGCTCGACCGCCTCATCTCCGACATCTCCGACGCCAGCCGCCTCGACGCCGAACTGCAGCGGCAGGAAGCCGTGACGGTGGACCTGAAGCAACTGCTGGAGATGGTGGTCGGCCTTGCCCAGGACGTGCGCAAGGACGATGGCGTCAGCGTCTCCCTCGCCTTCGAGCGCGCGGCCGGGGCGCCGCAGGACTTCAACATCGCCGGCCACGCCTCCCGTCTCGGCCAGGTGGTGGACAATCTCGTCTCCAACGCCCGCTCCTTCTCGCCGCAGGGCGGCTCGGTGCGCGTCACCTGCCGCCGCCTCAAGGACGGGGCCGAGATCGTGGTGGACGACGACGGGCCGGGCATCCGCCCCGACGCCCTCTCGCGCATCTTCGAGCGCTTCTACACGGATCGCCCGCACCAGGGCTTCGGCCAGAATTCCGGCCTCGGCCTCTCCATCTCGCGGCAGATCGTGGAAGCCCACGGCGGGCGCATCTGGGCCGAGAACCGCACCGCCACCGACCCGGACGGCACCCCCCATGTGACCGGCGCCGCACCGCCCACCGTTCACGCAAGCTGCGTCGCCGTAGGGGACGTGGGGCTCCTCATCCGCGGCCCGTCGGGCTCCGGCAAGTCCATGCTGGCCCTCAGCCTCATCCTCGACGGCCCCCGTGCCCTGCCGCCGGCGGAGCTGGTCGCGGACGACCGGGTGGTCCTCACGGCCGAGAATGGTATCTTGATCGCACGCCCGCCTCCGCTGCTTGCAGGGCTGATCGAGTTGCACGGTATTGGTGTGCGGAAGATGCCCCATCGCGCTCACGTCGCAGTGCGGCATGTGGTCGATCTCTCGGCAGTGGAAACGGCGCGCATGCCGGATGCGGCCGAGCTTCGGGAGCAAATTCAAGGCATTGAAATCTTGAGAACTCCAATCTCTGCCTTGGCCTTGGCGCCCGTCATAATCGCTTGCATTCTCAAAACGCGGGCTTACGAAAACTAAATGTGCTTTTGTGCGTTGCACCCCTTGCGTAATTTTTAAGCCCCTCTGAATATGGCCATCCCGCAGCGCGGGAGGCCTTCATCCTGGGGAAGATGAGGGCGGAGGAAGCATGATCGGTCTCGTCCTCGTCACACATGGTCGTCTGGCAGACGAATTTTGCTCCGCGCTGGAGCACGTCATGGGCCCGCAGGCCCAGATCGCCGCTGTCACCATCGGTCCCGAAGACGACATGGAGCGGCGGCGCCAGGACATCATCGAGGCGGTGGATCGGGTGCGCACCGGCGACGGGGTGGTGATCCTCACCGACATGTTCGGCGGGACCCCCTCGAACCTCGCGATTTCGGTGATGAATACGCCGGATGTCGAGGTGGGGGCGGGCATCAACCTGCCCATGCTGGTCAAGCTCGCCAAGGTGCGTGGGGAGATGCCTCTGGCCCAGGCCGTGGACGTCGCCCAGGAAGCCGGTAGGAAATACATCAATGTCGCAAGCCGCGTCCTCTCCGGTAACTGAGCTTTTCGCCGACGCCGGGTGCGAGGCGGGCGGCTGTTCCGACGATCCGGCCATCGCCTGCGGCCGGCCTATCGCGCCCGAGGCGCTGGTGCGCGTCCTTCCCATCATCAACAAGCGCGGCCTCCACGCCCGCGCATCTGCCAAGTTCGTACAGACCGTGGAGCGCTTCGACGCCATGGTCACGGTGTGCCGCAGCGGCGAGGCGGTGGGCGGCAATTCCATCATGGGCCTGATGATGCTCGCCGCCGGGCCCGGCACCTGCGTCACCGTCACCGCCACCGGCCGGGAGGCGTCCGACGTGCTCGACGCCCTCGGCGCCCTCGTCGGCGATCGCTTCGGCGAGGAAGAATAGGGGCCACGCCCCATGCCCGTGCGCTGACGGGCAGGCAAGCGAAAGCGCTGCCGTTTCGGCCGTTTACCTCAAATTGAGGTTGCTCTGGCCCGTTCCCCGATGGTTGCCTATGTCTTAACGCTGATCCCTTCGTGCAATGGGCCCGAGGGATCCGGGACGGGCCTTCCCCCCGTATCAGATGCATGTTCGAGCCGAGGAGCCATAAGCCCGAGGAGGCACCGGCGCCCAAGCGCCGCCGGTGGAGCCTTGGCTTGTCGGCAAAGCTGCTCGCCTTGACGGTGGCGGTGGTGGCCACGGCGGAGATCGCCGTGCTGGTGCCGACCATCGCCAACTACCGCATCGCCTGGCTCTCCGACCGCCTTGCCGCCGCGCGGACGGCCGCCCTCGTGCTCGACGCCGCGCCGCAGGACGGCGTGACGGTGGACATGACCCGCGAACTCCTGGACAGCGTGGGCGCCAAGGTGATCGTGGTGAAGCGGGAAGGCACCCGGCGCCTGCTCGCCGCCTCAGACATGCCGCCCGAGGCAAATGTGCATATCGACATGCGCGAGACCACCCTGTGGGGCGCGGTGCACGACGCTTTCGACACGCTCATCGCAGACAACGGGCGCATCCTCCGCATCGTCGGCGAACCGCCGCGGGGGGCGGACTTCATCGAGATCGTGCTCAGCGAGACCCCGCTGCGGGTCGCGCTGCTGCGATTTGCGGCCACTGTGCTGCTGATCTCGCTGGCGGTGGCGGTGGTGGCGGGCGTGCTGGTCTACGTCAGCCTCAACTGGCTGTTCGTGCGCCCCATGCGCCGTCTCACCGAGCGCATCTCCGCATTCCGCGAGGATCCGGAGGATGCCTCCCGCATCATCGTGCCCTCCGGCCGCTCCGACGAGATCGGCACCGCCGAGGAGGCGCTCAAGGAGATGCAGCGCGAGCTCTCCCACACCCTGCACCAGAAGAGCCACCTCGCGGCGCTGGGCCTCGCCGTGTCCAAGATCAACCACGATCTGCGCAATCTTCTGTCGTCGGCCCAATTGCTGTCGGATCGCCTCGCCTCGGTGCCGGACCCGACCGTGCAGCGCTTCGCGCCGAAGCTGCTCGCGGCGCTCGACCGCGCCATCCATTATTGCGAGCAGACCCTGTCCTACGG
>JAEWBL010000086.1 GCA_023391175.1 Pseudomonadota bacterium | reverse complement strand
GCCAGCGGCTGTCGGGCTTGCCGTTCTTGCCGAGCCCATCGTCGTCACGCTGTTCCAGCGGGGCAGCTTCGATAGCGAAGACGCACGGCTCACCGCGGCCCTGTTGGCCGTGCTCTCGCTCTCGCTGCCGGCGCAGGGGCTGGAGCGCATTCTCTCCGCCGCCGCCTCCACGTCCGGACAGATAAAGGCGGCGGAGCGAATCGCGCTCGGCTCACTGCTCATCTGCGTTGTCGCTGCCGCCGGGCTCGGAACCATCAGCGGTCCCTTGGCCGCGGCGGGGGGCGTGGTGCTGTCCTCCGCCGCGTCCATCCTGGGCTTGGGGGGCGTCCTCATTGTCCGCGGCGCTCTGCGGTTCTCGCTCCCCGTGCTGCTCTCGTCGGCGGGCCTCGCGGCGGCGAGCCTCGCCATGGGTTTCGCTGTGGACCTGTTTGCCGCAGCGTGGCCCGCGCCGATGGGAACGCTTTCCGGCATCGCGCGGCTGATCGCTCTGGTTCTCAGCGGCGGACTTGTCTACGGCGCCGGGGCACTCGCCGTGAAGGCGGCTGTCTCGAAGGCCTGGACGGGGCGCGTCTGAGCCGGGGGCAGCGTTGCGGGCCGCGCCCTTGCGCCCTGCCGCCCCAGGTGGCATGACGCGCCGCATTCACTTTCGCGGGCCGTTGCCCGTATTCAGGTTGAGCGGCGCGCCGCTCTTTGGGGAGTTCGCCATGGCGGCGGTCGCAGAACGCGTATTTTCCGGCGTGCAGCCCACGGGCAACCTGCATCTCGGCAATTATCTCGGCGCCATCAAGCGCTTCGTGGAGCTGCAGAAGAGCCACGAGTGCATCTATTGCGTGGTCGACCTCCACGCCATCACCGTCTGGCAGGACCCGGAAGAGCTGAAGCGTCACACCCGCGAGGTGACGGCCGCCTTCATCGCCTGCGGCATCGACCCCAAGGCCCACATCGTGTTCAACCAGAGCCAGGTGTCCGGCCATGCCGAACTCGCCTGGGTGTTCAACTGCGTCGCCCGCATGGGCTGGCTGAACCGCATGACGCAGTTCAAGGAGAAGGCCGGCAAGGACCGCGAGAACGCATCCGTGGGCCTGTTCGCCTATCCGACCCTGATGGCCGCCGACATCCTGCTCTATCGCGCCACCCATGTGCCGGTGGGCGACGACCAGAAGCAGCATCTGGAGCTGACCCGCGATATCGCCCAGAAGTTCAACACGGACTTCGCGCCCTCCATCGTCGCCAACGGCCATGGCGAAGGCTATTTCCCCATCACCGAACCGCTCATCGCCGGGCCGGCGACGCGCGTGATGAGCCTGCGCGACGGCTCCAAGAAGATGTCGAAGTCGGAGCCATCCGACTTCTCCCGCATCAACCTCACCGATGATGCTGACGCCATCGCCGGCAAGGTGCGCAGGGCGAAGACGGATCCGGAGCCGCTGCCCTCAGAGGAAGAGGGGTTGAAGGGGCGGCCGGAGGCGGACAACCTCGTCGGGATCTTCGCCGCCCTGTCAGACACCGCCAAGGCACAGGTGCTGGCGGACTACGGCAACGCCCAGTTCTCGGTCTTCAAGGCCGCGCTGGTGGACCTCGCCGTGGCAAAGCTCGGCCCTATCGGCACCGAGATGCAGCGCCTGATGGCCGATCAAGCCGCCATCGACGCGATTCTCGTCGACGGCGCCAACCGCGCGCGGGTGATCGCCGACCAGACCATCCGCGACGTGAAGGACATCGTCGGCATGGTGCGCTGAGTTGAGCCGCCGGCGCGGCCTTGCCCGCGTCGGGTGCGGCGCCTAAGTGTGGGGCATGTCGCCCGACGCACAGGAGGCCGTGATGCCGCAGATGAACGCCACGGTCGATCCGGAAGAGGTTGCGCGCTTCGATGCGCTCGGTGCCCAGTGGTGGGACGTGAAGGGCAAGATGGCGCCGCTGCACGCCATGAACCCGGCACGCCTCGCCTTCCTGCGCGACACGCTGGTGCGCCACTTCTCCCGGGACGCCCGGTCGCTTCGACCGCTGAAGGGCCTGTCCCTCGTCGACATCGGCTGTGGCGGAGGCCTGCTCAGCGAGCCCCTCGCCCGCATGGGTGCCGATGTGACCGGCATTGATCCGGCCCCCGGCAACGTGGACATCGCCCGCGCCCACGCCGCGCTATCGGGCCTTGCCGTGACCTATGAGGCCGAGACTGCGGAGACGCTGGCCGAGCGCGGCGCCCGGTTCGACGTGGTGGTGGCGCTGGAAGTGGTGGAGCATGTGGCCGATGTCGGCCTGTTCGTGCGCACCGCCGGCCGTCTGGTGGCGGAGGGCGGCGTGCTGGTGCTCTCCACGTTGAACCGCACGTCCAAGAGCTTTGCCCTCGCCATCGTGGGCGCCGAGTACATTCTGCGATGGCTGCCGCCCGGCACCCATCGTTGGGAGAAGTTCGTGACGCCGGAGGAGCTTGAGGCGACGCTCGCTGCAGCCGGCTTCGCCGCGCGGGAAAAGGTGGGCCTCGCGTACGAGCCCTTCTCCGGCGATTTCCGTCTGACGGAGGATCTCTCGGTGAATTATTTCATGGTCGCCGCGCGCGAGGCCTGAGCCTCAATTCCGGTCTTCCGGCAGCACGGGCAGGGGGAACACCTCCACCTCATCCTCGCGCAGGGCCTTCACCTCTTCCGCCGTCGCTTCGCCGCGAATGGGGCGGTGCTCGATTTCGCCATCGTGCATCTTGCGGGCGAGATCGGCGAAATTGTCTCCCACGTCATCCGAGTTCGCGACGATGTGGTCCCGCAACTGGCGCATGAGCGTGCGCAATTCGCTGTCGGGCCGCGCCATCATGGCGAGGGGCGTTGCCTCCGCGAGAGGGACTTCGGCGGCCGGAGCGCTCGTGGCTTCCGCGGCCGGCTCCTTCGCTGAGGCCCCCTTGTCGGTACGCGCGACGGAAGGGGCCATTACGGCTTTCTCCACCTTCGCCGAGTTGCAGGTCGGACAGGTGACGAGGCCACGCGCGCGCTGGGTGTCGTAG
>JAEWBL010000616.1 GCA_023391175.1 Pseudomonadota bacterium | reverse complement strand
GCCGAGGAGCCCGCCGGCGAAGATGTAGAGCGCCGGGTTGACCTTTTTCCCGATGATCTTCGGCCCGAAATACACGAGGACGAACACTGCCACCGCAATCAGCGTCGTCTCGGTGCCGGTGATGGCGGTTCGGGCGACCGCGACGGTGCCGGCGGCCATCAGGCCGACGACGATGGGGGCCAGCGCGTTCTGAAGGGCGAGACGCCAGGGCGAGCCGTCGAAGTGGTTCCACAGCCGCGAGGAGCCGAGCGCCAGCACCGAAGCCGGCAGGAAGAAGCCGGTGAAGGCGAGGATCGCCCCCGGCGTGCCAGCGACGTGATAGCCGATGACGATCACCATCAGCATGTTCGGCCCCGGTGCGACCTGCCCTAGGCTGTAGATGTCGCGGAACTGGCCATCGGTGAGCCAGTGGTGGGCATCGATGGTCAGCGCCTTCATCTCCGGCAGCACCGCCGTTCCGCCGCCGATGGCGAGGAGCGAGAGGAGCGAGAAGACGCCGAGGATGCTGAGGTCGGTTTGCGGATTGTTGTTCACGGCTCGCCAGCCTCCCCACGGCCCGGACGATAGATGAAGAGGGCAAGCGGCAGCACGGTCAGCAGCACCAGCACCAGCGAGACGTGAAGGAAGCTCACCATCACCACGGTGATGAGGATGAGCAGGATCTCCCTGAGGTGCTCCAGCTGCTTGTGACCGATCTGCACCGTCACCGCTGCGAGCAGCCCCACGGCGGCGGCACCGATGCCGGCGAGGATGCTGTGCATGGTGGGGTTGCCGTGGTTCGACACATAGACGATGCCCAGCGCGAACACGAGCAGGCCGCCCGGCAGGGTCATGCCGAGGAAGCCGACGATCGCGCCCACCGGACCACGAAGCCGGTCGCCGACGATGACGCTCATGTTGGTGGCATTGAGGCCGGGCAGGGCCTGGGAAATCTCCAGCGCGGTGAGGAATTCCTCCTCGTCCAGCCAGCCCTTCTCAACGACTAGCGCGTTGCGCAGATAGGCGACCACCCCGCCGCCGAAGCTGATGCCGCCGATGATGAGGAAGGTGATGAAGATTTCCAGAAGGGAAACCTGCGTTGCGGGCGCGTCCTGCGGGGCAGGGGGTGCGGGGGGGGGTGCTGGGATCGGCGGTTCGGTGACGCTCATGGATTTTCGCCGGGAGGGTGAAGGTGAGCGGGCCGGTGG
This sequence comes from Pseudomonadota bacterium, assembly GCA_023391175.1. Taxonomy (GTDB): domain Bacteria; phylum Pseudomonadota; class Alphaproteobacteria; order Rhizobiales; family Xanthobacteraceae; genus Xanthobacter. The sequence continues at coordinate 11,574 of JAEWBL010000616.1, read as the reverse complement.
GGCCCGCCGTGATCCCTATTCGGAGTGGGCGACTTCCTTGGCCCCGATGCCATAGACCATCGCGGTCTTTGTGGTGCCGAGCTGCACCCATTCGGGCGCCATGTTCTGCACGTCGCGGAAGAACTCCTCCGAGAGGCGCTTCGCCTTGTCGTTGATCTCGTTGTAGTGGTCGAACTTCGCCTGGAAGGCGAATTCCCCCACCAGGGACTGCTCGGACGCGCGGTTGCGCCAGATGGCGATCGTCGCCTTTGCCTCATAGCCGTGGCCGAAGTCGAAGTGGCCGGGGTCCACCTGGATTTCTTCCACTGCCATGCTGTTCACGAGGTCGATCTGGGAATCGCCGTCCGCATCCACCGCCGACATGGAGGGGAATATGGTCATGATGTTCTTCAGGGCCGGGCTCAGGACTGCACCGAGCGACGTAATGATGCAATTGTGCGAGAAGAGCGAGCGGGTGCCGCCCAGCTCGTCCTTGAGGGGAAGAATTTCTTCCTTGAACTTCACCTGGACCGCACCGGTGATGCGCGGGGCCATCTCGACCGCCGTCGCCTTCTCGCGATCGGGGCTGCGGTATTTCAGGGCGAGTTCATGTTCCGGGCGCGGCCAGCCGTCGTCGTAGAACGTGCGTTTGCGCAGGATGAAGGAATTCCGGTACAGGTCGAAGTCGGGGGTATCGTAAAACAGCACCTCGCGGACCTGCCGATGGAAGGCGTCCTTGTTCGTCACGACGCCGACCCCGTGCTTTTTGGCGACCGCCTTCACCTCGTCCCAATAGTCCTCGAAACGCTTGGGCGAGTAGAACTGCTGCGGCCGGAGCAGAATTTTGTATTCACGGTAGTGGATGTCGAGCATGGCGTCGTGCTCACCTTGGGTAATGCCGGATTCGCTAGAACCCCAGAATCCGAAGCAGACCGACACATTCCGTCGCCCGCGACCGGATGTCCACTGCCTCGCCGCGCTCCATCTGCAACTGAACACCGGCAAAGCTCGGGCACTGTTGCATGAACGTCACAGCGGACATGTTTGCGTTGGATTTGGGCGGCCTGACCGCTTGAAGAGTATTGCCTGCACTTAAATTGGGCTAACGTTAAAGCCGCTTCGGCTTCAAGGACCCGGACAAGGGATACCGGGCATCCTCGAAGGTCCCGAGCGGCGCCTGGGTTTTATCCCCGCGCCGCTAAGGTCGTGACACGCTGCCGTTAGCATTCCCCGTTTGATGCCTCTGCACTCCGGGCGTTTGTCCGAAGTGCCCACTCCGCTCGTCTCCCGTTCGCGGGCCGGGCAGGGATGCTGTCCATGGCCTCGATGCCTTGGGCTGAAAAGAGAGCGGCGCATTAGCGCCGAAGGAAGCGCCAGCGACGAGCCCTGCCGTTGGGACGGCGGTCCAGGGCTCCGCCTTTCGGAGGAAAAAATGACGACATTCGCAAGAATGGCGGCCGTAGCCGCTTTGTCTGCGGCAGCCATGCTGCCCGAAGCCCTGCCCGCACACGCCGGCTCCGTGACCCAGCCAGGTGAAACCGTGGGTCTGGCGGCCGGCGCGCCGCTGCCGGAAGGTGTGTATGCGGTCAATACGGCCGATTACGGCTGCCGCAATACCTCGCCGGACAGCACCTGCGTCGGCGTAGACATTCCAGTACTCGCCTGGGCCACGCCCGTGTTCTTGTTCGGCGGACGACTGCAGCTTCTGACGGCGGTTCCTGTGGTGGGCGTCGGGGTCCAGAACGGCGATTATACTTCCGGATTCTATAATCCGTTCTTCGCCGCCCAGGTGGCGTGGGATCTCGGAAACGGCTTCGGCTTCAGCTACATGGCCGGCTTCTATCTCGGCGTGAATACGGGTGTCGCTTTCGATTCGACCTCGTTCAACCAGCGCTTCGCCCTCAGCTATACCGCGGATGGCTGGAACCTGACGGCGAATGCCATCTGGGGTATCCAGGCGAATGGCGTCAGCAACACGATCAACCCGAACTTCCTGAACGTCGATCTGACCGCCACCAAGAAGTTCGGCAAGTTCGAAATCGGCCCGGTGGCCTATTACTCGACCGACCTGAACAACCCGATCCCCTTCTACCAGAAGCAGAGCCAGTTCGCGATCGGCGGTCTTGTCGGCTATGACTTCGGGCCGGTGATCCTGCAGGCCTACCTCACCACCGACGTCTATGAGCAGAACTACGGCGGCAACGATACGCGACTGTGGGGCCGCATCATCGTTCCGCTTTGGAACCCGCCGGCGCCGACCCAGCAGACGGCGCTGCTGCACAAGTAAATCCCGAAGCGGCCGGGCTTCCTCGCCAGGGATGTCTGGCCATGAGCGAGGCCGAGCCTCGATCCGTGGACCGGCGCGGCCGATCCGCCTCCGTGACGCAATTCGCCGAACCCCCTTCGTCGCAGAAGGTCTGGCGAACCACGCGCGGAGGCGGGGTCGCGTCCGTGCCTCATGAGGCTTTGCGCCTCATTTCGACTCGAGCGTCTTGCCGATCGAGGTAAAGAACGTCTCCGCATACCAACGCATTTCGGCTTCGATGTCCGGCTTCCCGGCCAACTCGCACTGGTCGACGAGACCGCTGACGCGCTCGAACATGTCGGCGATGAAGCTGTCCGGTCGATCTTGCAGCCCGGCGAGCTGGGTGACGATGTCTCGCAGAATGTAATGCTGCACCATGGTGTGGGCCTGCGTCGTGCCCACCGCCTTGAGCATCGAGCCGAGCCATTCGGCAAGCTCCGTATCCGAAGCCATTTGCAATCTTCCTTCCTGAAAATCCTGCCTCGCGGCGCAAGCCTTGCCGCATCGTGGAATCAGCCCAGCGGCCAACCCGCCGTCTCCTGGCCGGCTGAGTCGTCCGCACGGTGCCGCAGCACCTGCCGGCAAGACTAGCCCTGACTTGGCCGCTGCGGAACAATCGGACAAGCGAAGGCGTTGCCGCTCCCGTCAGCCAGTTCACAACGGGAGCAGCCAGAATGCCGCGCAGCGTCCTCTATGGAGTGATCGCGATCCTCGTCGTTGTCGGCGGCGTGTTCGCCTATCAGGCCTATGAGCGCGACCGCAACACGATGCAGATCGAGATCGGGCCCAACGGCGTGAAGGTCGACCCGCCTGGACGGTGAGCCGTCAGGGCGATGAGGAGGTGCCTGGGAAGGGTGGTCGGAGCAGCAGGATTTGAACCTGCGACCCTCTGCTCCCAAAGCAGATGCGCTACCAGGCTGCGCTATGCTCCGACATTCCGCCGAACGGCTTCGTTGCTACATTTTCAGAAGGAGTGGCGCAAGGGGGCGGGCTCATGCTCGGTCGGCACTCGGTTCGAGGCATCCGCAACCGGATGTCCGCTGCCGGCACCGAACAGCAGGAGCGGGCGAAGATCGCCAACCCAAAGCGGGAAAGGAGACTGTTGCGAGGTGGAGGTAAAGATGGCTCCCTGAGCAGGACTCGAACCTGCGACCATTCGATTAACAGTCGAACGCTCTACCAACTGAGCTATCAGGGACCGTGGGTCTCGCGACCGAGGCCGGCGATATAGCAACCACATCGCCGCTTGTGAAGCCGTAAGACGCGCTTTTCCAGGGGAAGTTGCCGCACCGGCGCACAAAGTGGCGCCGGTGCAGGATTCTTCAGGCGCGGAGCAGATCGCCCCCGCCGTCGGATGCTACCGCTCCGCCCGCGCTTGAGCCGGGATTCCCGCTCTCGTGGGCGAACTGGGCGAAATAGAATCCGTAATAGCGGCCACGGCGGGCGATCAGTTCGTCATGGGTGCCGCTCTCCACCACGCGGCCGCCCTCGATCACGCAGATGCGGTCGGCGCGCACCACGGTCTGGAGCCGGTGGGCAATGACGATGGTGGTGCGCTCGTGGGCGAGTTCCGCGAGGGCCTTCTGCACCTCGGCCTCCGATTCGGAGTCGAGCGCGGCGGTGGCTTCGTCCAGCAGCAGGATCGGCGCGTTCTTCAGGAAGGCGCGGGCGATGGCGATGCGCTGGCGCTGGCCGCCGGAGAGCTGCGCCCCGTGTTCGCCCACGAAGGTGTCGTAGCCGTTCTCGAAGCCCATGATGAAGGGATGCGCATGGGCGGCCTTGGCCGCCGCGATGATCTCCTCCTCCGAGGCGCCCGGCCGGCCAAAGCCGATGTTCTCGCGGATGGTGCCGGAGAACAGGTAGACGTCCTGGCTCACCAGCGCCACCGAGGCCCGCACGGAGGTGCGCGAAACGGTGCGGGTGTCCACCTCGTCGATGCGCACGGCGCCGGACTGGGGATCGTAGAATCGTTCGATGAGATTGATGATGGTGGTCTTGCCGCCGCCGGACTGGCCGACCAGCGCGGTCGTCCGGCCGGGCTCGGCCACGAGGTCGAGGCCACGCAGCACGTTCTCGCCGGGGCGATAGGCGAACACCACGTCATTGAACTCCACCCGGCCGCGGGGACGGGGCAGGGCGGCCACGTCCGGGGCTTCGGCGTCGGGGGCGGGTGCGTCCAGCAGGTCGAACAGCATGCGCGCGCCCATCACGTGGCTCACCAGTTCCACATGCAGGCGCGACAGGCGCTTGGCGGGCTCGTAGGCCAGCAGCAGCGCCGTGAGCACCGAGAAGAACTGGCCCGGCGAGCGGCCCAGCTCGATCACGTTATATCCGGCGTAGAGAATCACGCCGCCGATGGCGAGGCCGCCCAGCGTCTCCATGAGGGGGCTGGATTTCGCCTGGGTGCGCACGAGGCGGTTGGCGTTGATCTCCACGTCGTCGATGAACTTGTGGGTGCGGTCCCGCATCACCGGTTCGAGCGTGTAGGCCTTCACCGTGCGGATGCCCTGAAACACCTCCATGACGATGGAGGACAGCTTCACGCCGGAGGTGAAGCCGGTGGTGAAGATGGTCTTGGCCTTCTTGATCAGCTTGCGCGTGCCCAGCACGGCCGCCGGCATCACCACGAGGGCGATCACGGCCAGGAAGGGATCCTGCACGAAGGCGACGCCGGCCAGCATCACCAGCGAAAGGAAATCGCGGCCGATGCTGGTGACAATGAGATCCAGCGCCCCCCGGGCACCTGCGGCGCCGGCGGTGAAGCGGGTGGTGATCTCCGCCGTGTGGCGATGGCCGAAATAGGCGGCATCCTGCAGCAGCAGCCGGTCGAAGGCGCGCTTCTGGTTGTCGGCCACCACCCGGTTGCCGATGCGCGCCATGGTGATGCTCTGCCCGTAGGCCGAGGCGCCCTTGATGATGGAGAGCGCCATCACGATGCCGGACACCGCCCACACTGCCGCCGGGGTCGGGTGGACGAAGATGGCGTTCACCGCATCGTTCATCAGATAGGCGAGACCCGCCGTGCAGGCGGCCATGGTGCCCATGAAGACGAAGGCCAGCACATACCCCTTCCAGTGCTTGCGGCCGTCGGACAGGAGGAGGCGCCGCAGGACGGCATTGGTCTCGTCCGAAGTGGGCGGAGGCCCGAGGCGCTGGGCGGCTTTCGCGTTCATGTACATCTCCGGCGGCGTCCGGATGCGGGACCGCTTCGGTGTCCCCATGAACCGCCAGCAGGGAGCCAAGTCAACTTGCAGGCCCGAAGGCGTGCTGCATCGCAGCACCGCTAAGCGGGCGGAAGCGGGTCACTGGCCTGGATTTTCGCGGAAAACTGGAGGCCACGGAGGGAATCGAACCCCCGTACACGGATTTGCAGTCCGCTGCGTAACCACTCCGCCACGTGGCCTCACGAGCGCGTGTTCTTAAGGCGTTCGCCCAGGCGGCGCAAGCGCCGGTTGGGATTGTCCCCCGCCTTCGCTGCTCAGGCGATCAACGCAAGGTGTGCCGCAGCAGCCGGCGCGACAGGCTGGGCAGCCGGCCAGCAAGGGCGGCGCCGATCAGCGGCCCCAGCAACGTCATCCGCGCCTGAACGCTGCTTTTCATGTGGCGCGTTACGATTTTCAGATCCTCCCATGCGCGCTCGACGCGGGGCCAGTCCCTGGCCCTCGATGCGTCAATGAACTCGTTTCGGAGAATCTTCGCAAAGCGGGGTGCAATGACATCGCGCCGCCAGAAAAGCCCGAGGCGGGGCTCGTCCGGATGGGCCTCGATCAGCTTGGCGAAATAGATCATCCGCGATTTCGCCATGCGGGCGCTGAAGGAGGTGGATTGCGGATAGATGCGCCACATGGTGACGGCCTTGTCGAGATAGCGGCTCTTCACGCCCATCGAGTAGAGGCGGACGAACAGGTCGTCGTCCTCGTAGCCGGAGAGGCGCTCGTCGAAGAGGCCCGCATCGAGCATGGCCTGTCGCTCCACCAGCGAGGCGCCGGGCAGGATGAACATGTCATGCTCCAGGCACTGGAGCAGCGAGCGCTTGGGATGGGCCGTCGGCACCTGGTCGAGGCAATGTTCCGTAATCAACCGGCCATTGCGGTCGATCTGGTCGAGGTTGCCGTAGACGAGGCCAAGCCGGCGGATCTCCGCGTTCACGAAAGGCTGTTGCAGCAGGGCGAGATGGTCCTCGTACCAGATGTCGTCCTGATCCAGGAGCGCGATATGGGAGCAGGAGGTCTGGCGGATTGCGAGATTGCGGGCCGAGGACTGCCCGCCGTTCGGCTTGTTCAGCAGGCGGACCGGATGATCCCGCGCAAGCCCCTGGACGATCGCCGGCCCCTCGTCGGTGGAGCCGTCGTTGACGACGATGACTTCATCCGGTGGACGGGTCTGATTCAGCACGCTGCCAAGCGCAGCACCGATAAAGGGCGCGCCATTGTAGAGGGGGATGACCGCGGCAATCGTTATCGACAATCGCTTTTCCAGGGTGAAGCTGAATCCGGCAGGGCCGTTGCCCCCGCAGCTTTATTACCCAAGGGAAGCCTGTCCGTCGAGGGGCGCGGCCGCCCGTGGGCCTGATGCGTCGGTGGCTTCACCCTCGTGGAAGGCGATGGAGTAGGCGAGAGCCGTGTGCCGTCCGGAAATCCAAGGCGCCATAGCTTCGACGCGGCAGATGTTGCCAAGCCAGACCTTTGCCTATCGACAGAAGTATCCGCTGCCCTATACAGCTACCGCCATAAGGGCTGTCAAATGGGGGCTGCCATGAGGATTCGTCACGCCACGTCCGTCGTCCTGGTGTCCGCCTTCACCTCCTGGATTGCGGGATCGGCATGGGCCCAGTCCTGCCCTGCAGCCTGGAACTCATCGTCCGTCTACCTGGCGGGCGCGCAGGCCAGCGAGAATGGCATCATCTATCGCGCCAATTGGTGGACCCAGAATCAGGACCCCGCCACCAACAACGGCGGGTCGGGCAGCGGCCAGCCGTGGACCCAGTCCGGATCCTGCTCCAATTGCACTGCGGTGCCGCCGGTCCCCACGGGCCTTGCCGCATCCGGAACCACAGGCAATGCGACGACGCTGACATGGACCCCGGTGACGGTGGCGAACTGCACCATCACCGGCTACCAGATCTATACGAACGGCACCCTGACGACGACATCAGCAGGCGCCAGCGTGACGCTGTCCGGCCTGACACCTCTCACGTCTTACAGCTTCGCCGTTGCGGCGGTGGATTCGGTCGGTGCTTCGGCCAAATCGGCACCGGTCGCCGTCACGACCCTCAGTGCCCCCCCGCCGAGCACGGCCAGCGCCGGGACAATCAATTTCCATCTGCTGCTCGGTGTGGGCACCGCCCAGGATTCGCTCACCCTCACAGGCGGAAATTTCGACGACCTGATCATGTCGAACATCATCGCCGGAGTGCTGCTGGGCCATCTCATTGATGAAGGGTTTCCCGGTATCCAGTACAACAAGGATTATCTCTACGGATCCATCTTCGCGCAGCTGCTCCAGGAAAATATCGCGACCCAATATTACCGGGCGAGCAGCGACCTCATTGATCCGAATGCAAACCAGCAGGCGGTCATGGGCGTCGGCCAGGGCGGCCCCTACCAGATCAACAACTATGCTGCGGACATGGTTTCTGGCAGCTACCAGCCCAAAGGCCACTCGCTCATAAATTATGTGGCAATCCAGAAGAACATCGGCTTCACCATGGCCAATGCGGCCACGCAATACACCAAGGCGACGCCGGCTTCCTTCAACAACAAATACTACGGCCCAGCCCTGGTCGCGTACTTCCACTACAACGATCTGGTTGCATTGAATGTTACCGGGAAGGGTGCGGGGGGCTGGACTACCCCGTGGGAGCCGGCCTTCGATGCGGCGCTGAAGAATTTCACGACGCTGCCGAACAGCTTCCTCGATGTGATCCTGAACGTCGCCTACAATCAGGGCTTCTACGGACCGCTCGTGTCCCGCTACAGCAATCTCGGCGCGACGGCGACGGCCGCCACCGTGACATCGGTGAACAGCTATACGTCGGCCTGGGGAAGCTCGGATACCTACGTTCAGTATCCGTATCAGGTCAATTATTACCTGGACCAGCTCTACAACAACCCGATCCCGACCACGAGCCCGTCCCTCAAGACGACGCCGACCAACAGCGTCGTCTTCAACATGAGCGCGCTGGCCAATGTTTTCTCAAGGGTTGCCCAGACCCTGTCCTATTCCAACGGCACGAACCCCGCGCAATTCTACACTTCGGCGCAGGCGAGCGCGGCCTTCTCTTCGGCGCTGACCAAGCTCAAGGTCGCAAGCTCGGCCAAGCTTGACCTGAGCAAGGCATCGGCCCGGGCGACCATCTTCTCCGTGATCGACGCGGCGCTCACCAACCTCGAAACCGCGAGCGGCATGAAGTTCATCAGCACCACCGACAAGCAGCTTTGACGGGCGCCCGGAAGGCGGGACCGGCGGGCTCCGCTTTCCGCTCAGCTGTGGCCGTAGGGGATGATCCGGGTGGTGTCCTCGCCCTTGTGGAAAGCAATCGCGAGCCGGAAGGAATAGGCCATCCGCTCGGCATGGGCGATGGCCAGCTGCGCGGCATCGGGTGGCAGCACCTCGATGGCGGTCGGGCGGAACAGGGCCAGCCAGCGCGCGAATTGCGGTTCGCCGGCATCGCTGCCCAGCGCCAGGTGCGGCGGCAGGGGGCGGCCCTCGTAGCGGCCCGACTTCAGCAGCACCGACGACCAGAAGTCGCACATCTTGGCGAGATGCACCGGCCAGGCCGCGTCGGCGATGCGTCCACCGAAGATGGGTCCGAGCAGCGCATCCTTCTGCACGCGCGCGTAGAAGGTATGGACCAGACGATGGATCGCGGCTTCGTCGAGGCCCTCGGGTTGCGGGTCCTGCGATGCAGGAGGGGAGGGGATGTCGGTTGCCGTCATGCGTCGCGCCTCCTCGGCGGCGGCCGGCGCGGGGATCGGCCCGCGCCTGTGTCAGGGGGCAGGACACTCCCGCCGCTCTCGGTCCGGAACCATGCGACTTGCGGCCACATGAGCCCGTCCACGCCCTCGCCGACCCCGAGGGGCGCCTTGCAAAAGGGGCGGCAATATGGCTCTTGAGCCCGACGGCACGGGACACGCCTCCGCTGAGCGCCCCGGGCCAAGGGGATGGCCGGAGACGGGAAAATGATCGATTACGTCGAGCTTCGCCGCGGCATGGTTGACGGGCAGGTGCGCACCAACAACGTCACCGATCCGGGCATCGTCGGTGCGATGCTTGAAATCCCGCGCGAGCTTTTCGTCCCGGCCCAGCTCAAGTCGCTCGCCTACATCGACGACGACCTCGCTTTGACCTCCGGCAACCCCACCCGCTACCTCATCGAGCCGATGATCCTCGCGCGCCTCATCCAGGAGGCGGACGTGCAGGAGCATGACCACGTGCTCGATATCGGCGGCGGCACCGGCTATTCGGCCGCCGTTCTCTCCCGCCTCGCCCAGCAGGTCGTGGCCGTGGAAGAAGATGCCGGCCTCGCCGCGACCGCGACTGCCACCCTCGCCGAGATCGGCGTCGCCAACGTGGCGGTGATGCAGGGGCCGCTGAACGCGGGCTGGAAGGCCGAAGCGCCCTACGACCTCATCCTCCTCAACGGCTCTGTGGACGAAGTGCCGGCCGCCCTGTTCGAGCAGGTCAAGGAAGGCGGGCGCCTCGTCGCGGTGGTCGGTCACGGCGGGGCGGGGAAGGCCTGCGTGTTTACCAAAGTGGCAGGTTCCGTGAGCGAACGCGTCGCGTTCAACGCGGCCGTTCCGCCGCTCCCCGGCTTCAAAGCCGCTCCCCGCTTCACTTTCTGACCAGTGTGGCGCGTTTGCAGCGGTAGGCTGAAAACGCCGCTTTGATCGAACCGGTCAGTTTCGGATCGGGATCGGGACCGATATCTTACCGAAAAGTTACCGCGCGGCAGAGTCGGTGCGGCGAGTCTGCATGGCCGTGTCGGATCGGGAGATTGGGATGTCGGTTGCAAAGCGCATTCGCCGAAGCGGTGTTGCATGTTTGGCGGGCGTCAGTGTCTTTGCTTTGGCTATGGGTGTCGCGTCAGCCCAGTCGCTGGATCAGGCGCTGGCCATGGCCTACACGAACAACCCCACGCTGAATGCCCAGCGTGCCGGAACCCGCGCGACGGATGAAACCGTGCCGCAGGCTCTGTCCGGCTATCGCCCAACCCTGAACGCGACGGCGCAGGCCGGGCCGGAATACGCCAAGCAGCAGGCTTCGGGCGTGAAGACCAATGGATGGCTCTGGCCGCGGGCATTCGCGCTGAATGCGGCGTATACGCTGTTCAACGGCTTCGTCACCGCGAACCAGACCCGCAACGCGGAAGCGCAGGTGCGCGGTTCGCGCGAGACGCTGCGCAACACCGAGCAGTCGGTGCTGCTGAACGGCGTCACCGCCTATATGAACGTCATCCAGGCCATCGCCCTGCTGGACCTGCAGAATCAGAGCCTCGCGGCGTTCCAGCAGGAATTGCGCGCCACCCGCGACCGCTTCAACGTGGGCGAAGTGACCCGCACCGACGTGGCCCAGGCGGAGGCCCGGGTGGCGGACGCACAGTATCAGGTGAGCCAGGCCGTGGCGAACCTGTCGACGGCGAAGGCGAACTATCGTCAGGTGATCGGCGTCGAGCCGGGCAAGCTCACGACACCGCGCCCCATCGAGGCCACGCTGCCGCCGTCCGTGGACAAGGTGATTTCCACCGGTCTCAACAATCATCCCGCGGTCAAGGCGTCCGAATTTGCCGTGGATGCGGCGATGTTCCAGGTGAAGGTGGCTGAGGGCGGGCTGATGCCGAACCTCTCGCTTCAGGGCCAGCTTTCCCAGTCCTACGACCAGAACTTCTCGGTGGATTCGCAGTCCGGCGCCGCCGTGACGCTCAATCTCTCGGTTCCGATCTACCAGGGCGGTGTCGAATACGCGAACATCCGTCAGGCCAAGGAACTGCTGACGCAGGCGCGCATCGAAGTGGACGTCAACCGCGACACCATCCGCGCCCAGGCGGTGCAGTATTGGGGTGCGCTCGAGGCCGCGAAGGCGCAGATCCAGGCGGCGCAGGCCTCCGTAGCCGCCAATACGCTGGCCCTCGAAGGCGTCCGCGAGGAATGGCGGGTGGGCCAGCGCACCACCACCGACGTGCTGAACGCCCAGCGCGACCTGACCAACTCGCAGTCGTCCCTCGTCGTCGCCCAGCGCGATCGGGTGGTGGCGGCCTACGCGCTGGTTTCCACCATCGGCCGGCTGGATGC
>JAEWBL010000071.1 GCA_023391175.1 Pseudomonadota bacterium | reverse complement strand
GCTGTGGATCGGCGATCGCACCCGCCAGCCGGACCATGCGCATGTCGAGTACTTCCGCGGCATCCGCAACCCGATCGGCATCAAGTGCGGGCCGTCGATCTCGCCGGAAGGCCTCATCCGCCTGCTGGACATCCTCCAGCCGGACAATGAGGCGGGCCGGATCACGCTGATCTGCCGCTTCGGCGCGGACAAGGTCGGCGAGCACCTGCCGGCGCTGCTGCGCGCGGTGAAGCGCGAGGGCCGCACCGTGGTGTGGTCGTGCGACCCGATGCACGGCACCACCATCAAGGCCGCCTCCGGCTACAAGACCCGCCCGTTCGAGCGGGTGCAGTCGGAGATCCGCTCCTTCTTCGACATCCATGCGGCCGAAGGCACCTTCGCCGGCGGCGTGCATCTGGAGATGACGGGCAAGAACGTCACCGAATGCACCGGCGGCGCCCGCGCCATCTCGGACGAGGACCTGCGCGACCGCTACCACACCTTCTGCGACCCGCGCCTCAACGCCGAGCAGGCCATCGAGACCGCCTTCCTGGTGGCCGAGCTGCTCAAGCGCGAGCGCCTCGCCCGCGGCCGGCCGCAGGTCGAAGCCGCGGAGTGATCCGCGGGTTCGACGGAACGGCACAAGGTGGAGGCGGCGGAGTAATCCGCCGCGTCCACAGACGCGACAAAGTCGAAGCCGCGGAGTGATCCGAGGGTTCTTCCAGGAAAGAGACTGAACGGCGGGCCTCGGCCCGCCGTTCTTCGTTTTGGGCCCAGAGACGGCCTCTCCGCCTAAGGGCGGGAAGGCGTGTTCGTCACCCCCTCATCACGCCGCCAGTCCCTTGGCCAGTTCCATGGCCTGCCGCTCGAACAGGCGGCGGTAGAGGCCGCCCTCGCGGCGGACCAGCGCGTCGTGGTCGCCCTCCTCCACGATGCGGCCCTTGTCGAACACCATCAGGCGGTCGAGCGAGCGCACGGTGGAGAGCCGGTGAGCGATGACGAGGGTGGTGCGCCCCACCATCAGCCGCTCCATGGCATCCTGGATCGCCGCTTCCGATTCCGAATCGAGGCTGGAGGTGGCCTCGTCCAGGATCAGGATGGGCGCATCCGCGAGGAAGGCCCGGGCGATGGCGATGCGCTGGCGCTCGCCGCCGGAGAGCTTCACGCCCCGCTCGCCCACCAGCGTGCCGTAGCCGCGCGGCAGGCGTCCGATGAAGTCGGCCGCATTGGCCAGCTCCGCCGCCCGCCGGATCTCCTCAAACGAGGCGTCCGGCCGGGCGTAGGCGATGTTCTCCATCAGCGAGCGATGGAACAGCACCGGCTCCTGCTGCACCACGGCGATGGCGCGCCGCAGAGAGCCCTGCGTGACATCGCGCACGTCCTGCCCGTCCACGGTCACGCGGCCGGAGGTCACGTCGTGCATCCGCTGGATGAGCTTCACGAACGTGGTCTTGCCCGAGCCCGAGTGCCCCACGAGGCCCACCCGCTCCCCCGCCGGAATGGTGACGGAGAGGTTCTCGTAGAGCGGCCTGTCGTGGCCGCCATAGTGGAAGGTCACGTTCTCGAACGCGATCGTGCCGTCCTCCACCTTCGCCGGCACTGCCTGCGGGGCATCGGAAACGCCCACCTTCTGGTGGTGGATCTCCACCAGTTCCTCCAGCTCGTTCAGGGAGCGCTGGAGATTGTGGACGTGCATCCCGATGTCGCGCAGGTAGGAGTGGATGACGAGGTAGGAGGTGAGCACATACGCCACATCGCCCGCGCTCGCCTGCCCCTGATGCCACAGCACCAGCGCCGTGCCGATGATGGAGGCCTGAAGCGCCACCAGCGCCAGAAGCTGCGCCGTGCCGGCCCAGGTCGCCGCCATCCAGGTGCGGTAGGTGCGGGCGTTCCATTTGCCCAGCACCCGCGTCAGCCGCTCCTCCTCGCGGGCCTCCGCGCCGGTGCCCTTCACCACGGCGTTGCAGCCCACTGCATCCGCCAGCACGCCGCCCACGCGGGTGTCCCACGCATTGGAGAGCCGCGCCGCCGGGGCGACGAAGTTGACCGACAGGGCGAGCGTGAGCCCGATGAAGGCCACCGCTCCCACCGCCACCACCGCGCCCAGCACCGGCCAGTTCAGGCCGAGCAGCAGCGCCGTGCCGGCAAGCGCCACCACGGAGGGGAAGAGCGCCACCAGCAAGGTGTCGTGCAGCACGTCGAGGGACCACATGCCGCGCGAGATCTTGCGCACGGTGGAGCCGGCGAAGGTGGAGGCGTGCCAATCCGAGGAGAAGCGCTGCACCCGCGCGAAGGCATCCCCCGCCAGGTCCGCCATCATGCGCAGGGTGAGCCGCACGATGACGGTGTAGGCGACGTGGCGGGCGCTGACCATCGTCACGCCGAGCCCGACCATGGCGAGAAAGGCCATGGTGGCGATGTGCCAGGCCGCGTCCCGGTCGGCCAGCGACAATGCGTCGATGAGCCGGCCTGCGAACAGCGGCACCAGCACCTCGGCGAGGGTGGAGACGAGGATCGCCGCCATGGTGGCCGCGATGATGCCCTTCCGCTTCGCCCAGTGGGTGAAGAGGAAGCCGAAGATGGCGCGGAACGACAGCCCGCGCTTGTGGGTCTGGAACAACGACATGAGACGATCCGGCCGCGCCGCAAGGGGCGCCAGGGCCGGTCCCTGGTTCGAACGGGGACGCGCGGCGCAATTGGCCGCGAAGTGGGAAGGCACGGGCGTCGGCAGGCCCCCGCCCGCGCAACAGCGCAGTCAGGCGGCGGACCGCGGGCCCTTGGATGTGCTGGGAGCTAGCGGCGCGAGCCGGGCTGGCGGGGAACCACATCCGTGAAATGGGCGCGGCGCAGGATGCCGCGCGGCACGGCAGGGGTGGAGAACATGGTCGTGCTCATGAACGGTACCCCTCCCTTCCGGATGTGAATTCCGCGCGGCCCCGGAACGGGGCGGCGCCTGCATCATGGACGGCCGATCTGCCGCGGACCAGACCCTTTCGCAGGCGGCCATCAGACGCTAAGGTCGCGGCGCTTTTTTGGACAAGCATGGGCGGAACCATGGCGGACACCGGCATTCCCCACTTCTGCAACGACCTCGGCGTCACCGTCATCGAGGTGGGCAGCAAGGAATTCATGTGCATCGGTGCGAAGCCGCCGTTCGACCATCCGCACATCTTCATCGACCTCGGCGACGACGACGAGCACGTCTGCCCCTACTGCTCCACGCTCTACCGCTACAATCCCGCCCTCGGCGCCGGCGAGGCGAAGCCGGAAGCGGCGGTGTGGCACGACGAGCCGGCGGCCAAATCCGCCGCCTGAGTCGGCCTGATCACAGCATAGAATCCCGGGCCCTACGCCCCTATCCCCGGGCCTGACCGAGGCGGCCTGATCGCCGCCGCAATGAAAGACTATCCGGCCGGCTCCTTCACGGAGCCGGGTCCTGCCATGGCCGATCCCATCCCCTTCCGGGCGAAACCCCGCACCGCAGCGCGCAGCGCCGTGGTGGTCGGCGCGGGCATCGGCGGGCTCGCCTGCGCCATCGCCCTGCGCCGCGCCGGCCTCACCGTGCAGGTGGTAGAACAGGCGCGCAAGCTGCGCGAAGTGGGCGCTGGCCTCCAGCTCACCCCCAACGCCACCCGCATCCTCCGCGACTTCGGCCTGCTGCCGCGCCTCGAACAGGTGGCGGTCACGCCGCGCTCCCTCGATGTGCGCAGCGGCGCCAGCGGCGCCACCATCACCCGCGCCCATTACGGCCCGGCCGCCTCGCGCTATGGCGCGCCTTTCCTCGTGGTCCACCGCGCCGATCTGCAGAATCTCCTCGCGGAGGCGGCGGAGGCCGAGGGCGTGCTGATCGCGCTCAATTCCGAACTCACCGCCGTCGAGCCCGCCTTCGGCGGCGTGCGGGCGGTGGTGAAGCAGGGCGAGAACCTCATTGCCCACGGGGCGGACATCCTCGTCGGTGCCGATGGCGTGCGATCGGCGGTGCGGGCGCATCTCGGCGTCGCCAGGCCCCCGGTGTTCGCCCAGCGGCTCGCCTATCGCGCCACCATCCCCGTGCCGGCCCGCCATCCGCCGGACGTGCGCCTCTACATGGGGCGCGATGCCCATCTCGTGGTCTATCCGGTCAAGGGCGGGGCGACGCTGAACCTCGTCGCCATCGTCAAGCATACCGAGCCGGTGGCCCGCTGGAGCGCGCCGGGTGATGGTGCTGCCGTCCACGCCGCCTTCGCCGATTGGGCGCCCGAGGTGCGCGAATTGCTGAAGGCCGCGCCGCACTTCCTGTGCTGGGGCCTCTACGACATCGATCCCCTGCCCCGCTGGAGCACCGGCCGCGTGACGCTGCTGGGCGATGCCGCCCACGCCATGCTGCCCTTCCTCGCCCAGGGCGCGGCGCAGGGCATCGAGGATGCGGCGGCCCTCGCCCGCGCGCTCCAGAAAGAAACCGACGCCGCCTCCGCCCTCAAGGCCTACGAAGCCGAGCGCCTCGGCCGCACCGCGCGCATCCAGTCCGAGGCGCGGCGTAACGGCATGGTCTACCACCTCTCCGGCGCCCCCCGCCTCGCCCGGGACCTGGTGCTGCGCCGGCAAGGCGGCGCGCTGCTCGATCGGTATGGGTGGATTTATCGGGCGTAACCTAAGCTCGCGCACTGCGAAACCGTCGAACCACCTTCTCTGATTTCGCGTGTCATCGCCCGGCTCGTCCAGGCGATCCACCCCGCCGCCTGCGCGCTGCCCCTCAGGATTGCCCCGGCCTATCCGTGGATCGCCCGGATTAACCGGGCGATGACGGCGCTGTGAGGAGCCAACTCCCTCACCATGAGCCGGCGCCCCCCCCGCTGGACCTTCCGCGCGGGCCATGCTATCCGCCCGCCTTTCTCGTGAGGGACTTATGGGCCTTCGGCTTCAGCGACGACGACAGGACACCGTGCGCCTCCGTGCGCGCGCCGTCACGCCTGCCTGAAGCCGGCCCGCCGAACTTGCGGGCCATCTGCCCTGCCCTGCGAGTTTCCCCCATGACCGAGCTTCCCCTGACCATCGCCGTCGAGACGGCGGCCGATGATGCGGCCATCGACCGGCTGCATGAGCGCACCTTCGGCCCCGGCCGGTTCGCCCGCACCGCCTTCCGCATCCGGGAGCAGACGGGGCACGAGCGCGCCCTTTCCTTCACCGCGCGGGTCGGCACCATGCTGGTGGGATCGGTGCGGCTGACGCGGATCGCCATCGGCACCACGCCTGCCCTGCTGCTCGGCCCGCTCACGGTGGAGCCGCCGTTCCAGTCGGTGGGCATCGGCGCGCGGCTGATGGAGCACGCCCTCGACGTGGCGCGCCAGCAGGGCCACCGGCTCGTCGTGCTGGTCGGGGACGAACCCTATTACGCCCGCTTCGGCTTCCGCCGCGTGCCCTTCGGGCAGGTGACGCTGCCCGGCCCGGTGGACCCCGGCCGCCTCCTCGTCGCCGAGCTGGTTGACGGTGCCTTTGCCGGCGTCTCCGGCATGGTGAGCGGCAGCCGCTGACACGCATCGGTTACGCCCTTGGTCTAAGGCACAACTGGCGGGGCGGCTCGCGCTCCGTTAGCGTGGTATCGAGATGCGAAACGGTTCAGCAATGCGCTGACGAACCGGGGAGGACGGCGCCGCCACGGTGCCGCCAAAGGCGTTCCCGCGCACCGCATCCGCGATGAAAGAGGGAGGAAGGATGATGACGTCTGGGATCATGCGGCACTCGCGCGCCCTGCTGGCGGCGGCGGCGATCGGCGCGCTTCTGGCGGGCGCGGCCCGGGCCGACGACACCACGGTGAAGCTCGGCGTGCTCAACGACATGTCCGGCGTCTACGCCGACATTTCCGGGCCCGGCTCGGTGGTCGCGGCGCAGATGGCGGCCGAGGACTTCATGGCCAAGAACAAGGGCTTCAAGGTCGAGGTCGTGGGCGCCGACCACCAGAACAAGCCGGACGTGGGCGCCTCCATCGCCCGCAAGTGGTACGACCAGGAGAATGTGGACGCCGTCATGGACGTCACCACCTCCTCGGTGGCGCTGGCGGTGAGCGACATCACCAAGGAAAAGAACAAGATCTTCCTCGTCTCCGGCGGCGGCACGTCCGACCTCACCGGCGCCAAGTGCTCGCCCAACACGGTCCACTGGACCTACGACACCTGGGCGCTGGCCAACGGCACCGGATCGGCCCTGACCAAGCAGGGCGGCTCGCCGTGGTTCTTCATCACCGCCGACTACGCCTTCGGCGCGGCGCTGGAGCGCGACGCCTCGGCGGCGGTGAAGGCGGCCGGCGGCAAGGTGGCGGGCAGCGTGAAGCACCCGCTCTCCAACACCGACTTCTCCTCCTTCCTGCTGCAGGCGCAGTCCTCCGGCGCCAAGGTCATCGGTCTCGCCAATGCCGGCAACGACCTCATCACCGCGGTGAAGCAGGCGTCCGAGTTCGGCATCACCCAGGGCGGCCAGCAGCTCGCCGGCCTGCTGATCTTCTCGTCCGACGTGAAGGCCCTCGGCCTGCAGGCGGCGCAGGGCCTCGTGCTCACCGACGCCTTCTACTGGGACCTGAACGACGACACCCGCGCCTTCTCCAAGCGCTTCGGGGCCAAGTTCAACGGCAAGATGCCCACCAGCGCCCAGGCCGGCGTCTATTCCAGCGCCATGCACTATCTGAACGCCATCAAGGACGCCAAGACCAAGGACGCGCCCAAGGTGATGGAGCAGATGCGCGCCACGCCGATCAATGACCCGCTGTTCGGCAAGGGCGAGATCCGCATCGACGGCCGCGCCATCCACCCCATGTACCTCCTGAAGGTGAAGAAGCCCGCCGACAGCAAGGGCGAGTGGGACCTGTTCGAGGTGGTCTCCACCATCCCCGCCAACGAGGCCTTCCGCCCCCTCAAGGACGGTGGCTGCCCGCTGGT
>JAEWBL010000011.1 GCA_023391175.1 Pseudomonadota bacterium | reverse complement strand
GGCCGAGGAGGGCGCCGCCGCACTCGGGAGGACGCGGCACGAGCTCCGCGTCGATGGCGCGGAGCACCCAGTCCCCGATGTACACCGATCCCTACGCGAAGACCGCGGGGTGGACCTCGGAGAGCTGCCGCCGCTCCTCCGCCGCGTCGTCGCCGATCACGATGCGGCCTTCTCGATCGACGTACAGGCGGCGCCGCGCCTCGGGCGCGCGCTCCTCGCGCTCGTCGAGGAGGACCTTGCGGAACTGGGACAGGGTGATCTGCGACACGTGAACCTCCTCCGCGACGAACGCGGACAGCGTGAATCAGTAAGGGAACCTCGCCGTACGCCGGTAGGTGCTGAAGCCGTCGGCCCAGACGACGCTGCGCGAGAACGCCGCCTCCAGCGTGGCCATGCCCGCGCCGTCGGCGTTCATGCAGATGCGTCCGTCCGGGAACAGGTGTGACTGGTGGTGATCGGTCCGCCCGAACACGTCGGGGACGACCACCCGCACCTGGTAACCCCCGCCGTCGTACCAGGCGAAGAGCTCGTAACAATCACCGTACGCCGTCGTGAGCGCGTACAGCCAGCCGCGCACGCCGTCGACGACGACGTGCCGTGCGCCGGCCGGGAGCCGCTCGGCGGCAGCCTTCTCCTCGCGCCGCTGCCGAAGTCTCACCATCCGTCTCCCGTGTGATCGACGCCCTCTCTTCATGCGTTGGCCCGGACCGCTCCCGAGGCCAGCGCCCCGAAGGGATGTCCGGTGCCGAATGCCGGTGGGGGGAGCGCTCTCCCGGCGGGGCGGGGTGGGGTTCGCTGGCGGCGGCGGCGCGTGTAACATCCAGCCCCCTCATTCCAGCGCGGGAGAACACAGCGTGCAGACCGTTTGCCTCGACCTCGAGGGCGTCCTCGTCCCGGAGATCTGGATTGCCTTCTCGGAGCGGACGGGGATCCCCGAGCTGCGCCGTACGACCCGCGACGAGCCGGACTACGACAAGCTCATGCGCTTCCGCCTGGAGCTGCTGCGGCAGCACCGGCTGGGACTGCCCGACATCCAGAAGGTGATCCGCGAGATGGGGCCGATGTCCGGCGCGAAGGAGTTCCTCGACGCGCTGCGGCGCGAGTACCAGGTGATCATCCTGTCGGACACCTACTACGAGTTCGCCATGCCGCTCATGGCGCAGCTCGGGATGCCGACGCTGTTCTGCCACCGCCTCGAGACCGACGCCCAGGGGTTCGTCACGGCGTACCGGCTGCGCATGCCCGAGGGGAAGCGCGCCGCGGTGCGCGCGCTCAAGGAGCTCCGGTTCAAGGTGATCGCGTCGGGCGACTCCTACAACGACACGGCGATGCTGTCGGAGGCGGACGCCGGCATCCTGTTCCGTCCGCCGCAGAACGTCACCGACGAGTTTCCGCAGTTCCCGGTGGTGCGCGACTACGCGGGGCTCGCCTCGGCCATCGCGGACGCCAGCCGCCGCATCGGCGAAGGGTGACCGGCGCGCCGTGACCGAGCCGGGCAGCCCTGCGCCCGTGGAGCGCTGGTGGTCGAACGACGAGTTCTGGGACGAGCTCTTCGAGTTCATGTTCCCGCCCGAGCACATCGCCTGGGGCGCCCAGGCGGCGGAGCTGGCGCGCGCCCTCGTCGGCGCGCAGCGCGGCGACGCGGTGCTGGATCTCGGCTGCGGGTTCGGGCGCGTGAGCGTCCCGCTCGCGCGCTCCGGGGTGCGCGTGACGGGCGTCGATCTCCACGCCGGCTTCCTGGCGCACGCGCGGGAGTGGGCCGCCCGCGAGGGCGTGCCCGCTGAGTTCGTGCAGGGCGACATTGCCGCCGTCGCGCTGTCGCACCCGTTCGACGCGGTGCTCTCCGTCTTCAACTCGTTCGGCTACTTCGCCGACCCGGCGCAGGACCGCCGGGTGATCGAGAGCGCGTTCCGCGCGCTGCGGCCGGGGGGTCGCTTCCTGCTGGAGGCGGCGCACCGCGACGGCGTCGTGCGGACGATGCACGTCCGCGAGCGCACGGGCGACGACCGCCACTGGCTCGAGGAGCCTCGCTTCGACCCGGTCAGCGGCATCCTCGAGACGCGCTGGACGGTGACGAAGGGAGACGCGCGCAAGGTCTTCTCGTCGCGCTCGCGCCCCTACAGCGCCACGGAGCTGCGCGACATGCTGACCGCGGCGGGCTTCGAGGGCATCCGGTTCCAGGCCGACCTCCACGGCAGCCCCGCGTCGCTCGACAGCTACATGATCGTGGCGCTCGCGGAGCGGCCAGGCTGAGGCGGCTCGCCAGGAGTGCGCGCAAGCGGGCGAACGGCCCTTCTGGAGGTTGAATTCGCGCCGTCGGATGCAGCACGAATGGGGTACCCCACCTCGCTGGAGGAACCCCTCATGACGACGCAGTCCCAGTTCGCGGACGTGCTCCGGAAGGTCCCGCTCGCCGTAACCGTGGTGACGGTCGGCCGCGGCGGAGTCGAGAACGGCCTCACCGTATCGTGGGCCTCGCCGGCGTCCTTCGATCCGCCGAAGTTCATGATCGCGGTCGACCGCGCGCACTACAGCGTCGACTTCCTGCGCAGCACGCGGAACTTCGCCGTGAACGTCCTGGGCGCCGACCAGGTGAAGCTCGCCGGTCAGTTCGCGCGCCAGTCGATGAGCGACGAGGACAAGCTGTCGGACATCCCGACGCGCGAGAGCGAGACCGGCGCGGCGATCCTCACCGACGCGGTCGCCTACTTCGACTGCGAGGTCGCGAGCGTCATCGAGACGGGTGACCACCTTCTCATCATCGGCAACGTCGTCGAC
>JAEWBL010000005.1 GCA_023391175.1 Pseudomonadota bacterium | reverse complement strand
GAACCACAGGACGAAGATCGGCACCACCGCCACCTTCGGGATGGAGGAGAAGCCGATCAGCAGCGGGTAGCCCGTGTCATAGGCGAGGCGCGAGGAGCCGATCAGCACGCCCAGCAGCACGCCGGAGACGATGCCGAGGGCGAAGCCCACCAGTGTCGTGTAGAGCGTCTGAACCGTGTGCGGCCAGATGGCGGGAGCCTGGAGCCACAGGGTGGCGAACACCTGACTGGGGCGCGGCAGCACGATCTCCTTGATGTGGAAGATCACGCAGGCGAGTTCCCAGACGACGAAGAAGCCGATGATGACGGCAGCGGAATTCAGGCGGCGGCGCAGGGCGTAGGTCATGCGGCGCTCTCCACTGGGGCATCGGGTGTGGCGTCGGGCGCGCGGGCCGAGACGATGAGTTCGCGCAGGCGCTGGGTGAGGGAGACGAAGCCCGGCTCGTAGGTCATCTCGATGGTGCGGGGGCGGGCGAAGTCCACCGCGCAATCTTCGACGATGCGACCCGGCCGGGCGCGCATCACGCACACACGGTTGGCGAGGTAGCCGGCTTCCTTCAGATCATGGGTGACGAGCAGCACGGTCGGCCGCCGCGTCAGCCAGAGATCCTGGAGGATGGCCCACAATTCCTCGCGCGTGAACTGGTCGAGCGCGCCGAAGGGCTCGTCGAGCATCAAAAGCTGCGGATCGTGAATGAGCGCGCGGCACAAAGAGGCGCGCTGGAGCATGCCGCCCGAGAGCTGCCAGGGAAACTTGTCGCCGAAGCCGGAAAGGCCGACCTGCGCGAGCAAAGCGTCTGCGCGGTCGCGGAACTCGGTCTTCTTCTTGGCGCGGTATTGCTGGCGGAAGGGCGGCACGATCTTCAAGGGCAGCATCACGTTCTGCCGGATGGTGAGCCAGGGCAGGAGCGTGGGGTTCTGGAAGGCCATGCCCACCCGCACCGGCTCGGCGCCGACCTCGCGCTGGGCCACGAACACCCAGCCGGCCGAGGCGGGGATGAGCCCCGTCACCAGCTTCAGAATGGTGGACTTGCCGCAGCCGGACGGGCCCACGAGGGCGACGAAATCACCCTTGCCGATCTTGAGGTTGGTGGTGCCGAGCGCCTCGACGGTGCGCTCGCCGCGCCCGTAGGTGAGGCGCACGTCCTGGAGCTGGACGAAGGGCGGGGCGTCCTCGTTCATGCCGCCGCCTCCGGCCGGTAGGCGACGACCGCCGCCATGGTTTCGTCCGTGTGCAGCGGCTTCGCCTCCGGCATCTGCTGGATGGCATGGACGGAACGGCCATGGCCCTTCGTGTCGGCGACCAGCGCGCGGTCCTTCATCACGAAGCGTCCGCGCACCATGGTGTGGCGCGGCAGGCCGACCACCTTCCGACCGTCCCACGGGGAGATCTTCGAGCGCGACTGGAGGTCCGCATCGCGCAGGGCCCAGGCGTGGTCGAGGTCCACAAACGCAAGGTCCGCGTCGGCGCCGGGCAGGATGGCGCCCTTCTTCGGGTAGAGGCCCCACACCTTGGCCGGGTTCACCGCGCTCCAGCGCACATAATCGCGGATGTCGTAGCGGCCGGACGCGACCTCGGTGAGCATCAGTGGCATCTGGGTTTCCACGCCGGGGAAGCCGCAATCCACGCTCCAGATGTCGGCGCGGGTCTTTTCCTCGGGCGTGTGCGGGGCATGGTCGGTGGCGATCATGTCGATGGTGCCGTCGATGAGACCGGCCCAGAGCGGTTCGTTGTTCACGCTCTCCCGCACCGGCGGGTTGACGCGGATGATGCCGCGGCAGCGGGCATAGTCGTCCTCGCCCAGCATGAGGTAATGCGGGCAGGTCTCGCCGGTGATGTCCACGCCGCGCGCCTTGGCGTCGCGCAGCGGGCCGAGCTCGGCGGCGGAGGAAATGTGCAGGATGTGGATGCGCGCGCCGGTCCATTCAGCGAGGATGGCGGCGCGGGCCACGGCCTCCACCGCCACCACGGCGGGGCGGGAGGCGAGATGGGCGAGGGGGTCGGTACGCCCGCTCTCGGTGAGGCGCTTCTGGCGGCGCTCCATCACCGAATTGGTCTCGGCATGCAGCGAGATGCGCTTGCCGGTGGGGGCCACCACCTCGAACGCCTCCAGCATCGCCCCGGTGGAGGGCGTCGGGATGCGGCCGAAGGTGTTGCCCATGTAGCACTTGAAGCCGATGATTCCGGCCTCGACCAGCTCCGGCACCTTGTCGATGGTGTCTTCGCCCAGCACCGCATAGAGGCCGTAGTCCACATGCGCCTTGGAGGAGGCGATGGCGTGCTTGGCCTTCAGCGTCTCGCCGTCCGCGACGGTGGGGATGGTGTTGGGCATGTCGAACACGGTCGTCACGCCGCCGAAGGCCGCGGCGGCAGTGCCGCTCTCGAAGTCTTCCTTGTGGGTGTAGCCGGGATCGCGGAAGTGCACATGCACGTCGATGGCGCCGGGCAGGATGTGGAGGCCCGTCGCGTCGAAGGTCTCCTTCGCCTCCGGCATGGCATCGGGCGCGCCCACGGCGACGATGGTCTCGCCGCGGATGGCGATGGAGGCTGCGATGACCGTCTCAGGAGAGACGATGCGCCCGCCATGGATGACGAGATCGACCGGTTCGTTCATGTCATCCTCCTCAGAGCATTGCCCAGCCGCCGTCGACCGGCATGTCGATGCCGGTGAGCTGGCGGGATACGTCGCTGGCGAGGAACAGGCAGGCGTTGGCCACGTCCTCGTCGGTGGTTACGCGGCGCAAAGCATAGTCCGCCGCGTGGCGGGCCATGGCTTCCTCCAGCGTGATGGAAAGCTTCTTCGCCATGTCGGCGCAGACCTTCTCGCGGAAGCGCGGGCCGTCCACCATGCCCGGCTCCACGCAGTTCACATTGATGTTGTGCTGCCCCACCTCCAGCGCGAAGCTCTTGGTGATGCCGCGCAGGCCCCATTTGGAAGCCGAATAGGCCATGCGGCCGGCCCGCCCGCGCATGCCGAAGGTGCCGCCCACGTTGACGATCTTGCCATAGCGGCGCGCGATCATGGTGGGCAGCACGGCGCGCATGGTGTGGAAGCAGCCGTTCATGTTGAGGGTGACGATCTCGTCGAACTCCGCCGGCGTCGTCTCCACCCCCGTCTTGCCGATGGGGCCGGAGCCACCGGCCACGTTGACGAGGATGTCCACCGTCCCAAAGGCCTCGACCGTGCGCGCGGCGGCGGCGTCGCAGGCGTCGGCGTCGGTGAGGTCGCAGGCGATCACGATGGCCTCCGCGCCGGCGGCGCGCACCTCGTCGGCGACGGGGGCGATGGCCGCCGTGTCCCGGCCGATGAGGGCGAGACGGCAGCCTTCGGCCGCAAACGCGCGGGTGATGGCGGCGCCCATGCCCTTGGCGGGGCCGGTGATGA
>JAEWBL010000715.1 GCA_023391175.1 Pseudomonadota bacterium | reverse complement strand
AAGGAGAGCTTCACCACGTCGAGGCGAAAGAACAGGTCCTTCCGGAAGCGTCCGGCATCGGCGAGCGCGCCGAGATCCTCCTTGGTGGCGGCGATGACGCGCAGGTCCACCGGCACCGGCGTGTTGGAGCCGAGGCGCTCGATGCGCCGGTCCTGCAGCACCCGCAGCAGCTTCACCTGCATGGCGAGGGGCATGCTCTCCACCTCGTCGAGGAAGAGCGTGCCGCCGGAGGCGTGCTCGATCTTGCCGATGCGCCGCTTGCCCGCCCCGGTGAAGGCGCCGGCCTCGTGGCCGAACATCTCGCTCTCGAACATGCTTTCGGGGATGGCGCCGCAATTGACCGCCACGAAGGCCTTGTCGCGCCGCGCGCCGCCCTCGTGCAAGGCGCGGGCGACCTGCTCCTTGCCCGCCCCGGTCTCGCCCAGCACCAGCACGTCGGCGCTGGTCGAGGCGAGCTGGGCCACGTCGTCCCGCAGCCGACGCATGGCCGCGGACTGGCCGACGAGATGACGCTCGATGGCATCGCCCCGGTCGAGCGCCGTGCGCAGGCGGCGGTTCTCCAGCACGAGGGCGCGCTTCTCCAGCGCGCGCTTCACCACCTCCACGAAGGCATCGCTGACAAACGGCTTCTCAATGAAATCGTAAGCGCCCTCGCGCATGGCGCTGACGGCCATCGCCACGTCGCCATGGCCGGTGATGAGCACCACCGGCAGCTCCGGATCGCGCCGGCGGATATCCGCCAGAAGCTCCAGCCCGTCCCGCGCGGGCAGGCGCACGTCGGTGACGACGATGCCGGGATAATCCCGGCCGATGGCCGGCAGGGCGTCCTCGGCGCTGGCGAACGAGGCCACATCGATGCCGGCGAGGTCCAAGGTCTGCTCGATGGAGAGGCGGATCATCTCCTCGTCGTCCACCAGCAGCACACGGGGGCGGCTGGCGTGGCGGGGGGCCTCGGCGGAGAGGGCGCGTTCAGGAAACATGGCGCAGCGGCTCCGCGGGAATGGTCAGGTGTGGTTCGGCCTCGGCGGCGTCCATCACGAGATCGAAGGCGGTGCCACCTTCTGGCCGGGTGCGGGCGGAAAGGGTAGCGCCGAAATCGCGAGCGATGGCGAGCGAGATGGGCAGGCCGAGCCCCAGCCCCTCGCCGGCCGGCTTGGTGGTGAAGAAGGGGTCGAAGATGCGCTCCGCCGCCCCCTCGGCGAGGCCCGGCCCATTGTCCTCCACCGTAAGGACGATGCGGCCGCCCTCCCGATGCGAGAGGATGCGGACCGCCGCGTCCGGCCGCCCCTTCACGGCGTCGAGGGCATTGCCCACGAGGTTCACCAGAACCTGGCTGAGGCGGATGGGCTCGAACATCACCTGCGTGGCGTCGGGGTCCAGGGCGCTGACGACGCGGGCGCCCGATGCCCGCAGGCGCGGGGCGAGGATGGCGAGGCTTTCCGCCAGCACCGCGGCGGCATCCACCGGGCCTTTCTCGCTGGAGGTGCGGCGGGCGAAGGCGCGCAACTGGCCGGTGATCTTGCCGAGGCGATCCACCAGCGCCGCGATGCGGGCGAGGTTCGCCTCGGCGTCTTCTTCGCGGCCGTGCTGGAGCAGCTTGGTGGTGTTGTCCGCGAGCGCCCGGAGCGCGGTGAGGGGCTGGTTCAGCTCGTGGGTCACGCCGGCCGCCATCTGACCAAGGGTCGCCATCTTGGCGGCCTGCACCAGCTCGTCCTGTGCGGCACGCAGGTCGGTCTCGGCACGGCGCCGCTCCTCGATCTCGGCGGCGAGGCGGGTGTTGGCGGCGGAGAGGTCGGCGGTGCGTTCCGCCACCTTGCCCTCCAGCTCCCGATGGGCGGCCGCGAGCGCCGCCTGCGCGGCGAGGGTTTCGCGGGCGCGCTTGAGATGCTGGCGCCAGTAGAGCCCGACAAGGCCGAGGATGACCAGCGCCAGCGTCATCCCGATGCGGGCGGAGCGCCCCGCCAGCACGACGGGGGCGGCATCGGTGAACAGCAGCAGGCGCCAGTCGTAGGTGGGCAGCTCCTTCTCGTCGCGGAGGACGAGGCCGGCGGGGCTGATGTCCGAGCCCGACAGCACCTTGAGGCCGCCTTCGTCCTCGCCTTTCCCCATACGCAGCAAGGGATAGGACTTGTGGCCGTACTGGCGGGTCTTGGCGATTTCGGCGGCGGCGGCGGCGTCGACGGGCCGAAGCGCGCGGAACTTGAACTTCGGGTCCGAGGCGAGGAAGACGATGCCGTGCTCGTCCGCCACCAGCACGGTATCTGCCGCCTCGTGCCAGACGGCTTCCAGCGGGTCGAGATTGACCTTGGTCGCCACCACGCCCGCGACCTTGCCCTCCACCATGACCGGCGCGCTGATGAAATAGCCAGGCACGCCGGTGAGCGTACCCACCGCGTAGAAGCGGCCGGTGCGGCCGTCCATGGCCTCGGTGAAATAGGGGCGATAGCTGAAATCGGTGCCCACGTAGGTTTCCGGCGTGTTCCAGTTGGAGGCGGCAATCGTCATGCCGCCGGGCGCCAGCAGATAGAGCACGGTGCCGCCCGCGGCGCGGTTCAGCGTTTCGAGATACCCATTCACCCGCGCCACCTGTTCGCCATCCGCCGGCATCGCCAGGAGGCGCTTCACGTTTTCATCGAGGGCGGCGGCGGCGGGCAAATAGCCGAACCGCTCGATGGCGCCTTCGAGGCTCTGGGCATAGATCTCCGCCCGGTGGCGCGCATCGGAGGCGAGGCGCTCACCCACCCGCGCCTCGGCCATCTCGCCGGCTTCCAGAACGGCGAAAACCGCAGCCGCCGCCAGCACGGCGGACAGCACGGCGCCGAGGGCCGTGATGCGGTTCGCTCGCATGAATATCCTGCGTCCCCAAGATGGTGCGGCCGGGCCATTTGCGGCCCGGCCATGGAGGCCGGATGCTGGTCCGCCCTCAGTCGGTGGTCAAGCCTTTGACCTCGACCTCCTCGAAGCGGTGCTGCTCGGCGGTGACGAGCGCGGACAATTCCCGCTTCAGCTCGTTGAAGGCGGTGGAGGCGGAATCCCGCGGGCGCGGCAGGTCCACCCTGATGTCCCGCTTGATGGTGCCCGGCCGGTAGGTGAGCACGACGATGCGGTCCGCCAGATAGATGGACTCCTCGATGGAGTGGGTGACGAACACGATGGTCTTGCCCGTCGCCGACCAGATGCGGATGAGTTCATCCTGCAACGAACGGCGGGTAAGGGCGTCGAGCGCGCCGAAGGGTTCATCCATCAGCATCACCGGGCTGTCGAGGGCCAGCACCCGGGCGATGGCCACGCGCTGGCGCATGCCGCCGGAGAGGTCCTTCGGGAAGCGGTCGCGGAACTCCGCGAGCTTCAGCATGGCGAGCAGTTCGTTCACCTTGGGCTCGATCTGGGCGCGGCTCATGCCCTTGATCTCGAGGCCGAAGGCGATGTTCTGCGCCACCGTCATCCACGGGAACAGGGCATATTCCTGGAACACCATGCCGCGGTCGGGGCCCGGATCCTTCACCGCGCGGCCGTCCACCGTGATGGTGCCGGTGGTGGGGGCCGAGAAGCCGGCGATGGCGTTCAGGAGAGTGGACTTGCCGCAGCCCGAGGGGCCGAGCAGGCACACGAACTCGCCCTGGTTGATGGTGAGGTCGATGTCCTTCAGGGCGACAATCTCGCCGCCCGGAATGACGAAGCGCTTGTCCACCTCGGACACCACGATGTGGGGCTGCGCGGCGTGCGCGAGGGCGGCGGGGGCGGGCACGGATGCGAGGGACGTTGCGATGGACATGGCGTTCCTCACGATTCCAGGCCGCGATGCCAGCGCAGCAGATGATTGTTGAGGCGGCTGACGGCGAGATCGATGGCGAGTCCGATGAGGCCGATGGTCAGCATTCCCGCGATGATCTTGTCCGACCAGAAATATTCTCGCGCCTCCAGGATGCGGAAGC
>JAEWBL010000678.1 GCA_023391175.1 Pseudomonadota bacterium | reverse complement strand
GCCTTCTGGTCCACCGGCTTGCCGGTGATGTCCGAGAGGGCGAGGAACATGCCGACCGACTCGATCATCACCACGATCATCACGATGCACATGGTGATGATGGGCACCAGGTGGAACGTGGGCATGCCGAAGTGGAACGGCAGGATGACATCGAACCACGGGGCCGCCGCCACCTTCTCGAAATGCATGATGCCGAGCGCGGAGGCGAGCACGGCGCCAGCGACGATGCCCAGCAGCACCGCCACATTGGCGACGAAGCCCTTGCCGAAGCGGATGAGGGCAAGGATCACCAGCAGCACGAAGAAGGCGATGCCGAGCCCCTGCAGCTGCCCGTAATTGGGGTTGGCGATCTGCACCACCTTGCCGTCGATGGTCTGGGTGAGGAAGGGGATGCCGCCGCCCGCCCAGTTGATGCCCACCCGCATGAGCGAGATGCCGATCACCATGATGATGGTGCCCGTCACCACCGGCGGGAACAGCGGCAGCAGCCGCGAGATGAAGGGGGCGACGATGATGCCGAAGATGCCGGCCGCGATCACCGAGCCATAGATGCCGAGGATGCCGATGGATGGATCGTTCGCCATCGACAGCATGGGGCCGACGGACGCGAAGGTGACGCCCATCATCACCGGCAGGCGGATGCCGACGCCGAGGAAGCCGAGGCATTGCGCGAGGGTCGCGAGGCCGCAGGCGAACAGGTCGGCGGAGATCAGGAACGCCACCTGCTCCGGCGGCAGCTTCAGCGCCCGGCCGATGATGAGCGGCACGGCCACCGCGCCCGCATACATGACGAGCACATGCTGGAGGCCCAGCACCGCAAGTTTCGGTGCCGGCAAAACTTCATCTACGGGATGAACGGCTTCAGACATCAGGTTCCCCCAACGGAAAGTCGGTTGAAAACGGAAGGGCGTTCTTCAAATTTTTTGGCGACGGCAACGCTCCGGCGCGGCAACCGAACGGGCATTGCCCAACTCATCGGCATGCCTCATTGGAGATCAATTCCTGCGCCGGGGAAATACGTTTGGTAATCGGAATATCTTCCGATTTTTTTGGAAAATGGATCGATCCGGCGCAGGTTATGCTGCCGCGCAGCGGAGCGTTCGCCCGGCCGCCGGCCCTGCCTCTGCAAGGCCTCGACGGGCATGACGCCAGAGATTCAGAAAAGACGAGGAAGCGATGGGGCGGCTGTCCACTCATGTGCTCGATACGGTGTCCGGTGGCCCGGCCGCCGACGTGGCGGTGGAACTCTATCGGCTGGCGGCGGACGGCGGGCGCAGCCTCGTCACCACCCGCCGCACCAATGCGGACGGCCGCACCGACACGCCCCTGCTGGCGGGGGACGACTTCATCCCCGGCACCTATGAGCTGGTGTTCCACATCGGCGCCCATTTCCGCGCCACGGGCGCACCGGTGGCCGACCCGCCCTTTCTCGACGTGGTGCCCCTGCGCGTGACCCTCATCGAAGGGCACTATCACGTGCCGCTGCTGTGCTCCCCGTGGAGCTATTCCACCTATCGGGGGTCCTGAGCCCATGCCTGCCCCCTTCACCGGCCGCGACAATTCCGGCATCCCCACCGATCCCGTCACCGGCAAGCCCTATCCGCGCGATCTGGTGGGCTACGGCCGCAATCCGCCCCACCCCCACTGGCCGGGGGATGCGCGCATCGCGGTGCAGTTCGTGGTGAATTACGAGGAGGGCGGCGAGAATTCGGTGCTCCATGGCGACAACGCCTCGGAGGCCTTCCTGTCCGAGATCATCGGCGCCGTGCCCTGGCCCCGCCAGCGGCACATGAACATGGAATCCATCTACGAGTTCGGCGCCCGCGTCGGCATCTGGCGGCTGCTGCGGCTGTTCGGCGAACGCAACATGCCGGCGACCGTCTATGGCGTCGCCACCGCGCTCGCCCGCAATCCCGATGCCGTCGCGGCCATGCAGGAGGCCGGCTGGGAGCTGGCGAGCCACGGCTACAAGTGGATCGAATACAAGGACTTCACCCGCGACGCCGAGCGCGAGCACATCGAGGAAGCCGTGCGCCTGCACACGCAAGTGACGGGCGCCCGGCCGCTCGGCTTCTACCAGGGCCGCTCCGCCGAGCACACGGTGCCGCTGCTGATGGAGGATGGGGGCTTCCTCTATGTGGCCGACAGCTACGCCGACGAACTGCCCTACTGGATCTACGGGCCGCGCGGGCCGCAGCTCGTGGTGCCCTACACGCTGGACGCCAACGACATGCGTTTCTCGGTGGCGGCGGGCTTCTCCAATGGCACCGAATTCTTCGACTATCTGAAGGACAGCTTCGACCTGCTCTATGCCGAGGGCGCCACCGCTCCGCGCATGATGTCCATCGGCCTCCATCCGCGCCTCGCCGGGCGGCCCGGCCGGGCTCAGGCGCTGGCCCGCTTCCTCGACTACATCGCCGGGCACGAGAAGGTGTGGGTGGCGCGCCGCCTCGACATCGCCCGCCACTGGATCGCCCATCACCCGCCGGCCGGCGGCTACCGACCCACCTACATGCCGCGCGGCCTGTTCGTGGAGCGGTTCGGCGGCGTCTACGAGCATTCGCCCTGGATCGCGGAAGGCGCCTATGACCGGGGGCTGACGGTGGCCGCCGACACGGCCGAGGGCCTCAACGCCGCCTTCGCCGCCGTGCTGCGCGCCGCGCCCCTCGAGCAGCAGATGGGCGTCATCCACGCCCATCCCGACCTTGCCGGCAAGCTCGCGGAGGCGAAGCTCCTGACCGCCGATTCCGCCGCCGAGCAGGCCTCCGCCGGCCTCGACCAGCTCACGGCGGACGAAAAGGCGCGCTTCACCGCGCTGAACGACGCCTACAAGGCGAAGTTCGGCTTCGTTTTCATCATGGCCATCCGCGGGCGCAGCAAGGCGGACATCCTCGCCGGCTTCGAGCGCCGCCTCGCCCATGACCGCGACACCGAGGTGGCCGAGGCGCTGGCGCAGATCGAGCGCATCGCGCTGCTGCGCCTCTCCCAGATGCTGCCGGCCGCCTCCTGAACAAGGTTCCTTCCGTGCCCCGATCTGCCCCCGGTTCCGCCCCGCTCCCCTCCCCCCTCGACGGCGAGATCATCGTCTCCCGTCTGAAGGAACTCGCCGCCTGCACCGACGTGCCCGGCGAGATGACCCGCCTGACGCTGACCCCCGCCCACAAAAGGGCCGCCGCGCAGGTGTCGTTCTGGATGCGGGAGGCCGGGCTGGCGCAGGTCCACATGGACGCCACCGGCTCCATCGTCGGCCGCTACGCCGCCGACCGGGCGAACGCCAAGACCCTCATCCTCGGCTCGCACATCGACACCGTTCGCAACGCCGGCATCTATGACGGCAATCTCGGCGTGCTGGTCGCCATCGCCGCCGTGGAGCGACTGAAGCAGCAGGGCCTGCGCCTGCCCTTCGCCATCGAGGTGGCCGCCTTCGCCGACGAGGAGGGCGTGCGCTTCCTATCCACCCTCACCTCCTCCAAGGCCATGGCCGGCCTCTTCGATCCCAAGAGCCTGGAAGACGTGGACGCGCAGGGCATCTCCCGCATGGAGGCGCTGCGCTCGTTCGGCGCGCCGGTGGATCGCGTCGCCGACTGCCGGCGCGATCCCGCCGAGACGCTGGGCTATGTGGAAGTGCACATCGAGCAGGGGCCGGTGCTG
>JAEWBL010000591.1 GCA_023391175.1 Pseudomonadota bacterium | reverse complement strand
GGCGCAGACCGTCGCCGCGGCTGCGACGATGTCCGAGAACAGCCGGTAGAAGCCGCGCCCGGTGACGTTGGCGAGGCGCGAGAGGCCCACCGCATAGGCGCCATAGACCACCGCCAGCAGGCCGGTCTCAAATAGCCGGGTGCCGACCGCATAGATGTCGCCGCCATGTGCAAGGTGGCGCACCTCGGTGGCTGCCAACAGCATGGCGAAGATGAGGGCAAGGCACTCATGCACCCGCCGCGCCCAGTCATCCTTTCCTTTGGCGAGGAACCAGGCCGCGCCGGCGAAGGCGAGGGCCGGCACGCCATAGCCCCACAGCAGCCAGTTGAGGATGGGCGTCTGGCCCGGCTCGACGGCGATGGTGGGCAGCCAGATGATGCGCGACAGCACCACGACCCCGAGGGCCGCCGAGAACTGCCGCAGCCCCGGCAGGGGGCGGATGGTGGAAACCCAGGCGACGCCGCAGGCGGCGAGCGCGAGGCTCACCGTGAGCCAGCCCTTCTCCAGCGCGAAGGTGAGCGCCAGCGACAGGCTCACCACGCCGGCCGCGGCGAACACGGTGGCGGCGTGGGTGCGCGCGGCGTTCAAGAGCCGTTCCGCCCCGAGGGTGAAGAGGAAGGCGAGCGCCAGCGCCAGCGCCGCAAAAGGCAGGCTGCGCTCCAGCTCCGTGAGGCGCGCATAGGCGGCGATCAGCATCAGCACCGGGCCGACCGTTGCCGTGACCGCCCAGCCCAGCACCGTGCGGCTGCGTCCACCCCGCAAGGCGCCGAGCGCACCGGCGGACAGCATCAGCGCGCCCATGGCGAACGCGAAGACCATGAAATGGCCGATGGACAGGTGCTCCGGCTCCGCCACCGCCCCGGCCATGGGGCCGGCGGGCGCGAGGGTGGAGCCGGCATCGGGCGGGAACACCCATTGGGTGAGGATGGCGGGGGCCAGCAGCGCCACCGCGAAGGTCGCGAAGGTCATCGGCCGAACCCGCCATGCCAGGGCGAGCACCCCCACGGCGCCAACGACGAAAACGGCAAGCGGCCCGGCAGCCACGTTCCCGTCCACCGCCGCAGCCGCCGTGACCACAAGCGCACCCACGGCCCCGAGGATGGAGACCGGCTCCGGCCGTTCCCCCGCCTCCGGCCCCCACAGCAGTCCGGGCGCGAGCAGCGCGGCGGTGAGCGCCAGCAGCACGAGGCCGAGCGCGCCGGAGGCGGTCACCGCCTGCGGCACCTCGAAGGCGATCAGGGTGAGGCCCCAGGCCACCATGCCGGCTATGGCGAGGAGCGCGAGCCCCCGCCAGCGGCGGATTCGCGCGACACCCAATGCACTCGCCCCGACCACGGCGATGAGCAGCGCCACGCCCCAGGCGTTGGGCTCACTGGTGGTGACGAGGAACGGAGTCAGTGCCGCGCCGACAAAGCCCAGCGCGCCCAGCGCCGGCCCATGCAGCAACGCCGCGAGAAGCGTGGCAACACCGGTGGCGGCGAGCAGCAGGAAGGCCGCCTGCGGCGGGATGAGGTGATAAAGCTCATAGGCAGCGAAGATGCTGCCGAAGGCGGTCATGGTGCCGGCGGCGGTGAGCACGCTCGGCACGTCTGGCACCAGCCCGCGCAGGCTGGTGATGGGCGCGGCCGGGTCCTTGCCCTCGCGCCGGCGCAGCCATTCGCCGGCACCGAGCAGGAAGAGCGCCAGCAGCAGGCCGAGGCTGACGCGCATCCCCGGCCCGATCAGGTCCTGCTCCACCGCGAAACGCACGAGGAAGACGCCACCCAGCGCCAGCGCCAATCCACCCACCCACACCGCCCAGCGCGCGCCGACCTTTTCCTCGAAACCGGCCAGCCGCTCCTTGAGCTTGGCAGCATCGATCGCGTGCGCAGGCGGAAGGGCGGTCTGCGTCGATTCGGGCTGCGGGCGTGCGGGCGGGACGGCGGGAGTCTCACTCCCCTCCGCGGCAGGAGCGACCGGCGCCGAAGGCTCGGGCGGCCGGACGAGCCGCGCCAGCGGGCTTTCCTTCGGCTGAGGCATCTCAGCCGGCGGCATGTGCGTCCATGCCGGCGAGGCGGCGGCCGGCGCAAGCCCCGCATGGGCCTCGAGCGCCGCGACCCGCGCCTCCAGCAGGCGGATGCGCCCCCGGCTGCGCAACGCCATGATGAAGCCCACGAGGGCCATCACCGGAAAGGCGAGGACCACCAGAACAAGAAGCGCCCACTCATCCATCGCGACCAGCCCGGTTGTGACCGGCGCAACCGTAACGTCAGCGGTGCGTCGTGGCTAGACACCTCCGGCTAAGTGCAAACAGCAAAAAGAAAAATCCGGGCAGCCGCGCGATGGTAGGATGGCGCCTCCCTCGACGGTCATGCGGCGAGGAAAGACAAGCGCGGGTCCGTGCGCCCCGGCGCGATCTCGATAATCTCCGCCGCCACCACACCCTCGGCAACGAACGGGTCTTCCGCGACACGCGCCTCCACCTCAGTCCGGGAGGCGGCGGTGGCGAGGATGGCCCCGCCGGCCTTGGGCTCGATGCCGCCCGCGAGCAGGAAGCTTCCCTCCTCGAACCCCTTCAGGAGCCAGGCATTGTGCCCCTCCATCAGGCTGGGGGCAGCGGCGCGGTTGGCGGCGAAGCGGAGCAGGACGACGAACATGGTTTCCCCCTTGTCTGTTCAGGCGTGGGCGGCGGGACGGCGATGGGCGGCGATGAAGCCGCGCATCTCGGCGACCTCGGCATCGATGAAGGCCGCGTCACCGATGGAACTGGCGAGGGTCGCAACCCCCTGGCTGCGGGCGAGGAGGTGCATGGCGAGGCGGTCGGCCTCCTCCCCGCTGTGCCCAAGCGCGCGGAATTGGCGGGCGAGCCAGTCGCGGAACAGGGTGAAGAGCCGCGCGGCGTCGGCGCCCGCGGCATGGTCGAGCTTGGCGAGTTCGTTGCAGAGCGTGCCGATCGGACAGCCGAAACGCATGATCTTGGCGCGGTTGGCGATGAGGATGCCGATGAAGCTCAGGATGCGCGCCTCGGCATCCGCCCCATCTTCCTCCCATCGCTCCAGCATCTGCCGGGTGCGCTCCAGCCGCAGCGCGATCACGGCGGCGAGGATCTCGTCCTTGCTCTTGAAATGGTAATAGAAATTGCCGCGCGAGAGCTTCACCGCGGCAGCGATGTCCGCGAACGAGGTGGACGCGAAGCCGGTCTCGTAGAACAGCCGGTCCGCCGCCTCGACGATGGCGGCACGGGTGTCGCTCGCAGGCATGGAAAATCCTAGGTCGAATGTCCTAATGCAGGATTTAGGACATCTGACCTAGGGCCGTCAAGTTCGCCGTCCTAGACCTCGCGGAAGCGGTTGGTGATGGGATAGCGGCGGTCGCGGCCGAAGTTGCGGCCGGTCACCTTCACGCCCGGCGCGGCCTGCCGGCGCTTGTATTCGGCGCCCGCCAGCAGGCGCGCCACGCGGGCCACGGTGGCGGGGTCGAAGCCGTCGGCGACGATCTCGTCCACCGCGCTTTCTCCCTCCACCAGCCGGGCGAGGATGGTGTCGAGCACGCCGTAGGGCGGCAGCGCGTCCTCGTCCTTCTGGTCCTCGCGCAGCTCCGCGCTCGGCGGCTTGTCGATGAGGCGGTCGGGGATGACGGTCCCGTCCGGCCCCAGCGCCTCCGCCGGCTTCCAGCGGTTGCGCAGGCGAGCGAGGCGCACCACCTCGGTCTTGTAGAGATCCTTGATGGGGTTGAAGCCGCCGTTCATGTCGCCATAAAGCGTGGCGTAGCCCGTGGACAATTCGGATTTGTTGCCCGTGGTCAGCACCATGGCGCCGAACTTGTTGGAGACGGACATGAGGAGCGTCCCGCGCACGCGGGCCTGGAGATTTTCCTCGGTCACGTCGCGCGCCGTGCCCTCGAACAGGGGCGCCAGCACCGCTTCCAGCCCCTCCACCGCAGGCGCGATGGGCACGACCTCGTAGCTCACTCCCAGCGCCTCCGCCACGGCTGCGGCGTCCCTGAAACTGTCCTCCGACGTGAAGCGATAGGGCAGCATCAGGCAGCGCACCCGCTCCGGCCCCAGGGCATCCACCGCCATGGCCGCGCACAAGGCGGAATCGATGCCGCCCGAGAGGCCAAGCACCACCCCGGGAAAGCCGTTCTTGTTCACGTAGTCCCGAAGGCCGAGGACGCAGGCGGCATAGTCCGCCTGATCGCCCTGGAGGGGCTCCACCAGATTGCCGCCGACACAGCGCCAGCCGTCCTCGAAGCGCCGCCATCTGGTGAGACGCACGCGCTCGACGAAGCTCGGAAACTGCAAGGCAGGGAAGCGATCAGAATTGAGGACGAAGGAGGCGCCATCGAATACGAGTTCGTCCTGCCCGCCCGCCTGGTTCACGTAGAGCAGCGGCAGGTGGCTTTCCACCACGCGCGCGACGACCGTGTTCTCGCGCTCCGCATAGACCGAGCGGCGATAGGGCGAGCCGTTTGGCACGATGAGGATTTCCGCGCCCGTCTCGGCGAGGCATTCCACCACGTCCGGGCCCCAGATGTCCTCGCAGATCGGAACGCCAAGGCGCACGCCCTAGAACGGGATCGGTCCCGGCAGAGGCCCCGCGACGAACACCCG
Organism: Pseudomonadota bacterium; assembly: GCA_023391175.1. Lineage (GTDB taxonomy): Bacteria > Pseudomonadota > Alphaproteobacteria > Rhizobiales > Xanthobacteraceae > Xanthobacter. Next base: position 3,665 of record JAEWBL010000591.1, on the reverse strand, counting down.
TTTCTCGTCGAACACACCGTAATTCGGCAGATCGACCTTGTGCCGCACGGCGGAGATCTTCCCCGCCTCCAGCAAGAGCACGGAATTGAAGAGCTGCCCCTCCTCCACCCACGGCGCGCCGATGAGCACGGCGGCGCCGATGGCGGTTTCGGCGGCCAGCGCCTCCACCGCCTCCTGGCAGGCGGCAAGGAACGCCGGCTTCAGCACCAGATCCTCGACCGGATAGCCCGAGATGAAGAGTTCCGGGAATACCACGAGGTCGGCCCCCGCCTCGCCCGCCATCGTCAGTGTCCGGCGGGCAATGGCGAGGTTGCCGGAGACATCGCCGACGGTGGGGTTGAGCTGGGCTATGGCGATGCGGAGGGTATCGGCGGGCTCGGTCATCCGTCGGGTGTAACCTCGCCCCGGACAAGGCGAAAGGGCAAGAAACCGGCAAGCGCCGGTTCTGCCTTATCAATCAGCAAAGAGCCGGGCGCGCCGGTATCCGGGCAAGCAACAGGTGGCTCGCGTGACCACGCGCGGCACAGCGCAGGGCCACGCAGCGGTTCGCTCTCGGCCTGCCGCGCGCCTACATCCCCAGCCGGCTCCACAGGGCGCGTTCCTCCACCGCCGCGGCGGCGCCCAGCGCAGCTTCGCGGGCGAGCGCGCCGGCAAAGCCCGTGGGACGCTTCGGCAGGAAGCCGGAGGAGCCCTGCACCAGCTTCAGGGTCACGTCCGTCCCGTAGCGCGCTTTCAGGATGCCGCGCACGTCACCGAGGCCATCCACGAGGCCGAGGCCCACGGCCTGCGTCCCCAGCCAGAACTCGCCGGAGAACAGCGTCTCGTCATCCCCCACCAGCGCATCACCGCGGCGCGACTTCACGAGGTCGGCGAACACCGTGTGCAGTTCCTTGAGCAATTGGTCGAGCCGCTCCACGTCCTCCGGCTGGGTGGGGCGGAAGGGGTCGAGCGTCACCTTGCGCGCGCCCGCGGTGTAGACGCGCCGCTCGATGCCCAGCTTCTCGATGGCCCGGTCGAAGCCGAAGCCGGCCGTCACCACGCCGATGGAGCCGACGATGGAGCAGGGATCCGCAAAGATCTCATCCGCCGCGCAGGCGATCATGTAGCCGCCCGAAGCCGCCGCATCCTCGATGAAGGCGAAGACGTGCTTCTCCTTCTCCTCCGCCAGCGCGCGGATGCGCCGGAAGATGAGGTGGGACTGCACCGGAGAGCCGCCCGGCGAATTGATGAGCAGCGCCACGGCGGGCGCGTCCTTCATGGCGAATGCCTTCTCCAGCGCCTGCGCCGTGCTCCCGAGCGACATGCTGCGCGAGAAGAGCGAGGTCATGCCGATGGGGCCGGAAAGCCGCACCACCGGCACCACGGGCGCATCCGAGCGCCATTTTCTGGGAAGGAGACCGCGAGCGCGGCGCGACAGGGAGGAGAGGAATTCGGCCATGCCCGAGATGTAGGGGCTCCAAATGGCGCGCTCAAGGCGCCACTCCGCGCAAAGACCGCGCCCTGATCGCGCTTCAGCCCAGCGCGGCTCCGTCGCGCAGCACCGCCTCGGCCTGCGGCGTTGGCGCGCCGTCCGCCCCGGCGAGCACGAGGCCGGGCAGGAGCGCGGGGGGCGTGCGCCGCCCCTTCACCGCCCGTATGAGGAGGCGCACCGCCGGCCGGTCGGGACGCGGATGGACGGGCAGGATCTCCACCGCACCGAACCCCCTGGCCAGCGCGGCGAGAATCTCCGCAAGCGCCTCCGGCCGATGGATGAGGCAGAGCACGCCCCGCGCGCCCAGGCAGCGGTCGGCGGTGCGCACCCATTCCGAGAGGAGGTCGGCATCCGCCATGTGGGCGCGGGCGCGGGCCGCATCGGGTGACGTGCGGTGGCGGGCGTCGGCATTGAACGGTGGATTGGCGAGCACAAGGTCCGCGGCGCCTTTCTCCGGGCACGGCGGGCCGGAGGGCCGGCCGAGGGTGGCCACATCCGCCACCACCACCTGCGCCCGCGTGTCGAAGCCGTTGAGGGCCACATTTTCCGCTGCCAGCGCAGCGAGGGCCGGATCGATCTCCACCAGCGTCGCGCGCGCGTCCGGCACACGGGCGAGGAAGGCGAGGCCGGCACTGCCCACCCCCGTCCCCAGGTCCACGGCGACACCCCGGTCGGCCGGCGCGAAGGCCGCGAGCAGCAGCGCGTCGTGACCGACTCGGTGGCCGGAAACCATCTGCCGTAACGTCAACTTTCCGCCCAGCACGCTGTCGGTGGAAAAGGCGGAGGCTTCAGTCGGCATCGCGCAGGGCCGCGCCGAATCCCGCCTCCACCAGCAGGCGGCGGGCACGCGTTACATCCTCGTCCACAACCAGCAGGCGGCGCGGGAAAACCCCGATGGAGCCTTCCAGCACGCTCATATGGGCATCCGCGACCATGTGACCGATATCGGCCGACGTGAGCAGCGCCTCTATGGCGCCGAGCAGCACGAGATCGTTGGTCCGCACCATCTCCTGCATCGTAAAGACCTCCGATCGCGGCGACGTGCGCGCCCGGTGCAGCCGAAGGCCGGCGGCCAAAGCTTGCACGGGACCCGTCCGCATCCCTATGGTGCGCCCCAAAGATTGACAAGCGGGAGCGTTTCTTGGCCGTCGTCCTTCCGTTCGAGCCCAACGAGCCGTCGCTCGAGGCGCTGGTCGCCTTGGTGAAGACGGACATGGAGCGGGTCAACGCCGTCATCCTGGCGCGGACCGGCTCCGACGTGGCCATGATTCCCGAGGTGGCGAACCACCTCATCTCCTCCGGCGGCAAGCGCTTGCGGCCCATGCTGACGCTCGCCTGCGCCGCGCTTGCCGGCTACCGGGGCGAGGGCCATGTGAAGCTCGCCGCCTCCGTGGAGTTCATGCACACCGCCACCCTGCTCCACGACGATGTGGTGGACGAGAGCGACATGCGCCGGGGCAAGCTCGCCGCGCGCAAGCTCTGGGGCAACGAGGCGAGCGTGCTGGTGGGCGACTTCCTGCTCGGCCAGGCGTTCAAGATGATGGTGGAGGTGGGCTCCATGACCTGCCTCGACATCCTGTCCACGGCTGCCTGCGTCATCGCCGAGGGCGAGGTGATGCAGCTCGCCGCCGCCAAGAACACCGCCACCTCCGAGGACGACTATCTCGCCGTCATCCGCGGCAAGACCGCTGAGCTGTTCGCCGCCGCCTGCGAGGTGGGTGCCGTTCTCGCCCAGCGGCCGAAGGCCGAGCAGGCGGCCTGCCGCTCCTATGGCATGAATCTCGGCATCGCCTTCCAGCTGGTGGACGACGCGCTCGACTACGGCGGCTCGCAGGCCAAGCTCGGCAAGAACGTGGGCGACGATTTCCGCGAGGGGAAGATCACCCTGCCGGTGCTGCTCGCCTTCCGCCGCGGCGACGAGAAGGAACGCGCCTTCTGGCAGCGGTGCCTGGAGAACAGCGAGGCGAGCGACGCCGACCTCGACCAGGCCATCGGGTTGATGACCAAGCACCGGGCCATTTCCGATACGGTGGAGCGCGCCCGCCATTATGGCGCCATCGCCAAGGATGCCCTCGCCCTCTTCCCCGCTGGCCCGGCCAAGGCGGCGCTGATGGAGGCCGTGGACTTCTGCCTCTCCCGCGCCCACTGAGGGCGCGGACCCTTCACGCAAAAAGGCCGGCTCCACGCGGCGCCG
>JAEWBL010000573.1 GCA_023391175.1 Pseudomonadota bacterium | reverse complement strand
TCCCGCTCGCCGCTGACGCCCACGGCCCCACCCGCAAGAAGGTGACCGAAAGCGTCGAGATCAACGCGCCGGCCGACAAGGTCTGGGCCGTGATCTCCAGCTTCCAGGACATGAGCTGGCATCCCGCCGTCGACAAGCAGGAGGGCAAGGGCGGCAACGCCGTGGATGCCACGCGCCTGCTCACCCTGAAGGGCGGCGGCACCATCGAGGAGGTGCTGGTGAAGTACGAGCCGGAGCAGAAGAGCTATTCCTACCGCATCAACGCGGTGGACGTGAAAGTGCTGCCGGTCACCAACTATTCCTCCACCATCGCGGTCATTCCGATCGACGCCACCCACACCAAGGTGGAGTGGCGCGGCGCCTTCTATCGCGGCTATCCCAACAACGACCCGCCGCCGGAACTGAGCGACGAAGCCGCCGTCGCCGCCGTCACCGCGGTCTATCGCGGCGGTCTCGACGCCCTCAAGGCCAAGGTCGAAAAGGGCTCCTGATGGCCCCCCTGCGGCGCGCGGCAGTCGCGGCGGGGCTCGCCGCGACACTCCTCGTCGTAACGCTCTTCGCCGCGCCCCGGCCTTCGGTCGCGGCGGAGGCCTTCATCACCAACCAGCCCGGCAATGAGGTGGCGGTGGTGGCGCTCGACGGCGCCGCCGCCCCGCCGAAGCTTGTCGGGCGCATTCCGGTGCCCGGCGAGCCGGCCGGCATCGCCGTGTCGCGGGACGGAAGCCGCGCCTTCGTTACCAGCCCGGAGGGCAAGGCCCTGTCGGTTATCGACACGGCGACCCGCACCGTCGAGAAGCGCATCCATGTGGATGGCGGCCCACTCGGCGTGGCGGTCGCGCCCTCCGGCAAGCCGGTCTATGTGGCGGACTGGTATGCGGCGCGCCTTCTGGTGGTGGATCCCGACAAGCCGGATGCGCAGCGTATCGCCCACACCGGCGCATCGCCCTCCGGCGTGGCGGTGACGCCCGACGGCGCCCTCGTGCTCAGCGCCGATCGGGACGACGATCAGGTCTCCGTCATCGATGCGGCGACGCTGGAGCGGATCGGCGTCGTTAAGGTTGGCACCCGCCCGTTCGGCATCACCTTGTCCGAGGACGGGCGCACGGCTTACACGGCCAATGTGGGGTCGGATGATGTAAGCATCATCGATGTCGCCTCGCGCAAGGTGGTCGGCGCGGTGAAGGTGGGCAACCGGCCCTATGCAGTGGCGCTGGCCGGTCCGCTGGCCTTCGTCACCAACCAGTATGCGGGCACGGTGAGCGTGTTCGACACCACGACCCTCGCGCCCCGCGCCACCATTGCCGTGGGCGAGTATCCCGAGGGCATCGCCGCCTCGGACGACGGGCGCGCGGTCTATGTGGTGAACTGGTTCGACAATTCCATGAGCGTGATCGACACGCAGACGCTCAAGGTGGTCTCGACCCTCGAGGTGGGCGATGGCCCGCGCGCCTTCGGCATCTTCCTGCGCCGGACGCCCTGACGCGCGCTTTCGACGACAGCCCAAGAAAACGAAAACAACCGGCGGGAGACCCGCCGCAAGGCCCTGAAACGAAAACGACCGGCGGGAAACCCGCCGGTCGTCGTTCTTTTGGCCTCTATCGCAGAAAGATTGCGGCCAACCGCTGGAGCAGACCCTTCGGCATGGGCGGAGGGTTGCCGCTCTGTCCAGGGTGGTTTCCGCTCTAGGCCGCGAAGGGGTGCTTGGCTTCGTTGCGCTTGTCGGTCGCTTCCTTGGCGGTGGGGGTACCGGCCACGGCGCGAGCGATCGAGAGCTTGGTCGCCTCGTAGTTGAACTGCTGGATCTTGGCGTCGTCCGCCGCTTCCCAGTGGATGAACACGCCGACGCAGATGAACAGGTCGTCCGCTTCCTCGACCGGGATCACGCCTTCGGCCACGGAGTCCTGCACCGCCTTGGCGACGCCGTACTGGGCGGGTCCGAACATCTGCACGGCCTGCCGGGCGTCCTTGATGGTCACCTTGTTGAACATCACGGTGTTGGGCTTGCAGGGCAGGTTCGGCGCGAGCACCGCGAGGAGGGACGTGAAGCCATCCTTGTTGTTCGTCAGGCTGGTGACGAACGCCGTCTCGGCCGCGCTGCCGCGCGGGCCGATGATGAGGTCGATGTGGGCCACCTCGTTGCCGTCACCGACGAGCGCCTCACCAACCAGAACCTTGCTAATCTTAGCCACCTTCTGTCCTCCCTCGTAGATCGACTAGGGATGACCGCCCCCGAAGACAGTTCCGGACGGCGGTCCTATGCCGCCTACCCTTGTTGTCAGCGCTCGGCGCGGAATGCCGAACCGGTTCACCAGATAGCGCGCGGAGCCTAGCCGCGCCGAGGCTCGCCTGCAAGCCGCCGCGACCGCGAATCCATGCCGCGCCGCAGCGTGAAAAATTGGCCGGCAAAACGCTTGCTTACCGCCGTGCGAGAGGCGCGCCCGCAGGACGAGTGACCTGCCCTTGCGGCGGCAACAGGAGGCCGGAGGGCCGGGCGCCATCGGCAAAACGAGACGGGAAGTATTGCGGTTGTTCAATACCAATCTTCCCGGACACGCTTGCCAAACATTCCTGTTGGCCCCTGTCTTGCTTCTTAATTTTTGCACAGATTGCCCATGAGAAGGCAGCCTGCCGGGACAGTACAGCGTATAAGGCAAGAGAAGGTTTGTCGCAGAGGGACGGAAGCAGGGGAGTGGCACACGCAGCGCCGATCTCAGGAACCCTGGTCATGTTCATTGTTCTTTACGCCTGCCTCATCAGCGCCCCGGCCACCTGCCGGGAGGAGAAACTCAGCTTCTCCATGGAAGCGAGCGCGCCCATGACCTGCATGATGTCCTCCCAGCAGGCCATCGCGCAGTGGAGCGAGAGCCATCCCCAGTGGCAGGTCGGCCGGTGGAAGTGCGTGCCGGCGAACCGTCTCTCGCGCGACACCTGAGGCGCGGCGCCCGCCGCGGCGCGCACACGCCTTCCCCTGCGCCTTTCCCTCGGCGCGCACCCCTTGCGCGG
>JAEWBL010000519.1 GCA_023391175.1 Pseudomonadota bacterium | reverse complement strand
TCGCTGACATGCGGTCCGTCGACGACCTCATGGACGAGGCCGATGCCCGTATCGCGGCGGCCGCGGAAATCCGCGCCTGCGCCATGCCCATTTCGGAGGTGCTGCCGTGAGCGTCGTGGACTGCATCGACAAGCTGGTGAAGACGGGACAGATCACGCGGCAGATCGCCGACGAGGCCCTCGGCCTCTACGAGCGCTCCCGCGGCGAGTTCGCCCGCAACATGGGACCCGCCAGCGCCGAGGCCGCAGCCGGCCTTGCCGCGGCGCGCGCACTGGAATCCTCGGCCAAGCGCCTGAAGAACGACACCGCGAAACAGGCCATCGCCTGGGCGAAGGCGGAAGAGCGCGTCCTCAGCCATCCCAAGGGCCGCGTCGCTGGCGTCATGTCGATGCTCGCCCGGGACATCTGGGAAGCTGGCGGCGAGAACGTCGCGACGAAGGGCGAGGTCATCTGGGCTCAGCTCGCGCGCAAGGTCGATCAGGCGCTGGAGGCCTATTCCCCGGGGATCCTCGGCCAGTCCCGCCAGCAAATCGCCGGCGTGCGCAATCTGGTGCGGGAAGTGTTCGGGGTCGAGACCGGAGACGTCACGGCGAAAGCCGCGGCGGCAGGCTGGAAGGCGGCCGAGAAGGAGGCCGTGGACCGGGTCACCGCGGCCGGGCGGAACCTCCCCGCCAGCGAGGATTGGCGGGTGCCCCAGTTCTGGGACACCCTGCGCGTCCGCACCTTCACGCGAGAGGAGTTCAAGGCCGACTTCGCGGCCGAGGTCGATCGCGGCGCGTTGACCCTGTGGGACCGCGACACCGGTGTGCCGGCGAAGATGGACCGACGCGACTTCGTTCTGGATCGCGCCTATCGCGACATCACCGTGGGGGACAGCTCCGCAACCGCCTTCTCGCCCGAACAGCGCACATTCCAGTTCAACAGCGGCGCCGATGGCGCCGAGGCCTGGCTGCGTCTCTCCGAGAAGTACGGCGCCGGCCAGAACGTGTTCGGCCTGCTGATGGGCCACCTCCACAAGATGGCCAATGAGATCGCCCTCGCCGAGGTGGTCGGGCCGAACCATGGGGCCATCGTCCGGGCCGCGCTGACCCTGGCCAAGGAGGAAGAGGCCGGCCTGTCGCGGCTGGAGCGTCTCAACCCGCTGCGGATGCTGGAGAGCCGGTCCATCGCCGAGCGGACCTATGACGTGCTGACCGGCCGCGCCAATGCCGTCGACGGCCCTCTGATGGCCGGCTTCTTCGGCGGGCTGCGCTCGCTGAACGTCTCCTCGAAGCTCGGTGGCGCCATCGTCTCAGCCATCCCAGGCGACAGTGTCACGACCGCGCTCGCCGCGAGCTACAACGGCATGGACCCTGGCCGCATCTTGTCCGGCGTCATCCGGGAGATGGGACGTGGCGGCGAGGAGAGCCGGGCTCTCGCGGCGCGCCTGCAGCTCACCGCCCATGCTGCAATGGACAGCGCCCATGGTTTCGTCCGCTTCGCCGGGGAGGCATCCGGCCCGCAGATCCTGCGCGCCATGGCCAACACCGTGATCCGGGCACAGGGGCTGGCGGCGTGGACCGACCTGATGAAGCGCGTCTTCACCATGGAGTTCATAGGCAATCTGGCGGATCACGCCGGGCATTCCCTGGATGCCCTGCGCGGGGTGAACGAGCCGCTCGCCAATTTCCTCGAGCGCCACCAGATCAGCGCGAAGGATTGGGACAGCATCCGCTCCGGCGCGCCGCTGGAGGTGGAGGGCGCGCGATTCCTTGATACCGAGGCCATCGCCGACCGGACGCTGCGCGAGAAGCTGCTGGGCGCGATCATCGAAGAGCGGGCGTTTGCGATCCTCGAACCCGATGCCCGCATTCGTGCTGTCATGACTGGCGGCACCTCGGCCGGCACGTTCTGGGGCGAGATGGTCCGCAGCGCCACGCTGTTCAAGTCGTTCAGCATGACCATGGTCGCCACGCACATGATGCGCCTCGCGACGCAAGGGCCGATCGAGAAGCGCATCTGGAATGGCACCGCCTTCGTGCTGTTCAACCTGATCGCCGGTGCTGCGGCGATCCAGGCCCGCGCCGTGATCTACGGCAAGACGCCGGAGGCCATGGACAATCCGGGCTTCTGGGTGCGCTCCGGGCTGCAATCCGGCTCGCTCGGCGTCTATGGCGACCTCATCAATGCTTCGACCTCCCGCACCGGCCGCTCACCCATCTCGGACCTCGCCGGCCCGGCCATCGGTGCAGCGGAGGACGTCGCCCGCCTGTCTTCGCAGCAGCTGCGCCGCCTCATGGAAGGCGACGACACGACGGTCGGCGCCGAGCTCGTGCGCACCGCCCGGCGCTATGACCCCAGCCTCTGGTACACGCGCCTCGCCGTCGACCGCCTCCTGTTCGACCAGCTCCAGACGCTCGTGGATCCTGACTATCGCGCCTCGTTCCGCCGTGCCGAGAAGGCGGCCCAGCGCGATTTCGGGCAGTCCTATTGGTGGGCGCCAGGCGACGCGCTGCCGCGAGGCGTGCGATGACCCGGATGAACTGGGGCGCGCCCCGCAAGCGCTGGGATCCAGAGACCAGCTTCGCACGCCCCTTGCCGGCGATCGATCGGAAGCCGCGCGCGCCTCGCCCCGCGTCCGCGCCAGCAGCAGCATCGGCCAGCGCAGCCGGCATCTCGCTTTCCTATCTGGCGGGCTTCGGCTTCAACCGGCTCTCGGCCTGGTGCCCGAGCTGCCGCGTCGTTTCGCACATGCCGTTTGCGGACCTCGCCGCCGAGCATCTTGAACGCGCGCCAGAGGATCTATGCAGCGTCCTGCCGTGCGCGGACTGCGCCACGCCGCGCGCGGTTTCCGCCATGGCGGAGAAGGCGGTGCGGACCGCATGATCCCTGACCACGAGACCCTCGCCCATTGCTGGACTTATCGCGGCCTGATGAATGCCCTGAAGGCGCGACGCAAGGAACTCGGCCTCTCCCAGCTCGAAGTCGACGATAAGTCCGGCCTCCAGGATGGCTATTGCGGGAAGCTGGAGGCCTGGGACCGGGATAGCGGCCGACGGCTCGGACCGGTGTCGCTCGACCTGTTGCTCGACACCTATGGCGTGGGCCTCGTCCTGTTCGAAACGCGCCCTCCTTCCGAACGGCCCGAGCATGACCCGTCACAGCTGGGGCTCTCGCTCGAAGGTGGCGGGATGCGCCGTCACCACGACGGCGAGTTCGTCCGTCTCCCAGGCCGGAACCGGCGGCGCAAGGCCAAGGAGGAAGCCGCTGCGGCCGAGGCTGCCGCAGCCGAAACTGTCCACGAGATCAGGGAGGCCGCGGAGTGACCGACGCGGAGAACGGCATGCGCAACCGCATCCGGACCGAAGTCCGCCGGCGCTGGAAGCCGCTCTCGCGCCGTGCCCTCGGCTGCCGGAAGGGCGAGAGGGACCGGCGAGGTGCCTGGCTTCTCGCCAGCGACATGACCGCCATCATCATGCGGGTGATCGCCCGCGAACTGGCGGCCGGCCGCGACGTGCACATTCCTGGCTTCGGTACCTTCTATTCCCGGTTCGGCGGGACGACGATCGGCCTTCAGGGCAACGTGCCCGGCCATAGGCCTCTCCCTCCACGGCGAATGGCGCAGGTTCGCTTCTCCGACACCCTGCTGCGGCAGGTGCCCGGCGATGGGACACGGTACAGCCTGCGCTTCCGAGCGTCGCCGCTGCTGAAGGCCGCCATCCAGCCGGGAGGGCCGGCGCTGAAGCGGAAGCGGCGGAGGAAGGCCATGCCCGTCCCCGCCATCCCGCCCGCGCCGCTGCCGCGCCCGCCGGCACCCCTGGCCGAAATCCGGATGCGCTGAGGAGGAAACCATGACCGACGAGACCGACGACCACGATCTTTCCGAGCTGACCACGCCCGACCCGATGACACCGAAGCGCCGTGCCCTGATCGACGGCATGGTGTGGCGAGGCCTCAAGCTCGCCGAGGCCGCCATCGAAGCCGGGATGACCGAGCGAAATGCCCACTTGTGCGCCCAGGATCCCAAGTTCCGGGCCGCCCTGAACATGGAGATGGGCGCGTTCAAAGCATCGCAGCGCCCCCGCAACGTCCATCGCCTCGCCGAGCTGAGGGACCAGAATGAAGCCAAGGGAGCGGCGGTCCAGGCCATCCGGGTGCTCGAAGATTTGGCGCAGCAGGCGGACGCCGCCCCTCCTTCTGATGTAAGGCCCGGCATCGTCGTGATCATCCAGCGTGGTCATCACCAGCCGGAGCCGTTGGGCAGCGGCGCGCAGATCATGTTCTCCGATAGCGGGGATGAAGAAGAATAAGACGGACCTGCCAGCAAAGAGCCATCACCGTCGTCGGTAAGGTTAACGGTAGTGCGTTGTTGACTAGCTCACGCCAAGGTTGATTTCTTAAGGAATTGTTAAATTGGACGACCTCGGGGGCAAAAATGGGTGCCGGCGCTCGTGCACAGATGTCGCCGCTTGCCTTCGTCAAGAAGTGGAAGTCAGCCTCGCTTAATGAGCGGCAATCTGCGCAGGAGCACTTCATCGATCTTTGCGCCTTGGTCGGCCACCCGACGCCTACCGAAGACGACCCGGCTGGCGAGTTCTTCGCATTCGAGAAGGGCGCCAGCAAAGTCGGCGGCGGGAGGGGGTTTGCGGACGTCTGGAAGCGGGATCATTTCGCCTGGGAGTACAAGCAGAAAAACGGGGATTTGGACGGCGCACTTCTCCAATTGATGCGCTACGCTCCGGCCTTGGAGAACCCGCCGCTTCACGTCGTCTGTGATATCAAGCGGTTCCGCGTCCACACAGCGTGGACGAACACCGTCCCGACTACCTATGAAATCACTCTGGACGACCTCACAGATCCACATAAACGTGAGATTCTTCACAACGTCTTTTTCAATCCCGAGAAGCTTAAACCCACGCGTACGCGGGCCGGCCTGACGAAAGACGCGGCCGACAAGTTCTCAACGATCGCTTGGCGTCTGCAAGGGCGCGGCTCGCCGGAAGAGATCGCGCACTTCGTCAACCAGCTGGTGTTCTGCTTCTTCGCCCAGAGCGTAGGCCTCCTCCGCGGCGGGATCTTCACGAAGTTGCTGCGCCGGGCCGCCCAGGATCCGAGCAAGGCGCGAGGCTATCTCAACGACCTCTTCCACGCGATGGAGAAGGGCGGCGACTTTGCACTCACTGATGTCATGCATTTCAACGGAGGGCTATTTGACGGCCGTCGAGCGCTGCCTCTGGACGAAGGTGACATCGGCCTTTTGATCGCAGCCAACAGCCTTGACTGGAGCCTGATCGACCCGACGATCTTCGGCACGCTGTTCGAGCGCTTCCTTGATCCGCAGAAACGAGCCCAGATCGGCGCGCACTACACCGACGCAGACAAAATCGCCCGGATAATCGACCCGGTGATCTTGCGCCCTCTCCGCGCTGAATGGGAGGTGACCAAAGGAAAAATTGTTGGCCTCCTCGATGGGACTCACCCGCCACCAATGCGGAAAAAAGAGCGGCGTCGGATGACCCGGGATGAGGCCGCAGAAGAGGTGCGATCCCAGTTTGTCGAAAAGCTATGCAACTTGAAGATTCTCGATCCGGCCTGCGGCTCGGGCAATTTCCTTTATCTCGCGCTGCAGGGTGTGAAGGACATCGAGAACCGCGCGAACCTCGATTGCGAAATGCTGGGTTTGAAGTCGCGTTGGCCGGCGGTTGGCCCTGAAGTCCTGTTGGGCATTGAGATCAATGCACTCGCTGCGGAGCTCGCACGCACGACGATCTGGATCGGCGATATCCAATGGCGCCTGCGGAACGGGATCCACACACACGAAGTCCCCGTCCTTCGAAAGCTGAACTCCATCGAACGCGCGGATGCCCTCATTGAGCAAGTCCCTCCGCCTGATCGTGGTGGACAGATGGATCTTTTGGAGGGGGCCGAAACCGGGAGCGCATATCGTGCCGCCACGTGGCCCCGCGCGGACTTCATTGTCGGAAATCCTCCCTTCTTAGGCGCCAAGCTAATGAAGCGGAGGCTCGGGGTAGAATATGTGGTGAGGCTCCGCGCGGCGTATGCCGGCCGACTTCAGGGCTTCTCCGACCTCGTTTGTTACTGGTTTGAGAAGGCGCGCGCTGAAGTTGCCGCCGGGCGGACCAGGGGCGTTGGCCTTGTCGCAACCAGTTCGATCCGCGGCGGGACAAACCGGCCCGTTATGGACGCGATCGCTCGTAGTCTCGCCATTCATAATGCGTGGAGTGAACAGCCTTGGACAATCGAGGGTGCACGTGTCGAAGTTTCGCTTGTCTGTTTTTGCGCGCCGGAGTTGAAGCCCGACCAAAGTTACCTTGACGGCCAGCCGGTCTCCAACATTAATCCAGACCTCACGACTGGAATTGACCTCACGCTCGCCAGGGCATTGACCGAGAACGAGAGGGCTTCTTTCTTTGGCATCCAGACGAGCGGGCCGCACGATGTCACCGGGGAAGTGGCCCGTAGGTGGATGTGCCTGCCAATAAACCCCAACGGCCGCCACAACCGCACGATTTTGAAGCCCTACTGGAATGGCGATGACGTGACCGGGCGGCCGCGCGACCGTTGGTTGATCGACCTACCACTGGTTCTGTCGGATGCTGAGGCCTCCCAGTACGAAGTGCCATACGAGTATCTTCGCGCCGCCCGCTACGATCCAGATTCATTGGCGGATCTTCGCTCCTTGACGGAGGCGCGGGCGACAGCGCGAGATCAACACGCGCGCGTCCGTTGGTGGGAGCCGTACTGGCCTCGGCCCGAGATGCGTTCCCAGATCGAACGGCTTTCACGTTACATCGTCACCACAGAAACCTCGCAACATCGACTATTCGTCTGGTTGCGCTACCCTACACTTCCCGACAAGAACCTGATCGTCATTGCCCGGGACGACGACACGACCTTCGGCATCCTCCACAGCCGCTTTCACGAAATCTGGTCTTTGCGGCTTGGAACGAGCCTAGAGGACCGGCCGCGCTACACTTCGACCACGACCTTCGCGACGTTCCCGTTCCCCGATGGCCTAACTCCAAACATTCCTATCGCACGTCTCCAACGCGATCCGCACGCCGTCGCCATTGCGCAGGCCGCGCGGCGCCTTGATGACCTCCGCAACGCTTGGCTGAACCCTTCCGACCTCGTCCGCGTGGAGCCCGAGGTGGTCCCTGGGTTTTCCGACCGCATCCTCCCCAAGGACACTGCGGCGGCGGCAATCCTGCGCGAGCGCACCCTGACCAACCTCTACAACCGGCGCCCGCAGTGGCTGATCGACGCTCATCGCGAACTCGACGCTGCCGTCGCCGCGGCCTACGGCTGGCCGGCGGATATCTCCGACGAAGATGCTCTGGCGCGGCTGCTGGAGCTCAACCTTGCGCGAACCGCCGCTGACGAAGGCCGCCCGACCGCCCGATCGACAAAGCGCCAACCGTTGCCTGAGGGCGCGCGCCGCCAGACACACATGAAATTGCCGATCGCCGGCAAGAAAGGGAAGCAGGTAGACTTGCAGTCCCTCGAATCTCCTTCGCAATCGGTAGAGGAAGAACCAGCCGCGAAGCGCCGTCGGAGCAGGCGAGCCAGTTGATGGTCGCCGAGCGGGGCGACGAACTGTTCAGCGCGGGGTGACCGCGAGAGGCGAGTTCTATTTCTTCGCCACCGGCTTCCGAGGTGGCTCCAGCGGTTCACGCGGTCGTTCCATGCCCCCCACCTTCGAGGGGATGAAGTGGTTGTGGAGGCCGGCTCGACGGTCGAACCAAGCTTTGACCGCGGGCCAGTACCGGGCGCCGAACACAGGGTCTTTCATGGGAAGCCCGCGCCGTTCGAGGACGATCGCAATGGCCTTCCATTCGCTGACCCGCCCTGGCCCGAGGACCGCCCTGGCAATGTCGGCTTCACACGGGAACAGGGGCATCTCGGCACGCGGTGCCATGGCTTCTTCCTCCGATTTGGAGGGGCACCATGTCATCCACGGCTTGCAAGCCGATGACGAGGTTAGGCGGGATCGATTTGCCCACTGCTATTCGGCTTCCTCCTGCTCGCGACCCGAAGTTTGGCGACCCGCGAAGCCTTCTGGAGGCTGGTCCGATCATACCCCTGCGTGGTCGAAAGCTGGGTGTGCCCGGCGGCATTCATCACGTCGAGCGGCTGGGCGCCGGCATCGAGCGCTTCTGTCACGGCGCCGGCCCGCGCATCCATGTTCCACACTTCGTCCGGGATGCCGGCGTTGCGGGCGATGGTCCGGAACCACTTGGTGTACACGCGCCGTTTGTAGGGCAACCCATTCTCTTCGTTCAGTACCAGCGGGCCGATGCGGCGAAGCGGCGGGATGCGCTCCAGTTCGGCCAGGGTGTCGGGTAGCTGCGCCAGATCGTGCTCCACCACCTTGCCGGTCTTGCTGGTCCGCTTCCGCAGCACCGTGCCGGTGATATGCTCGAAGGTGAGGCCGTCCGCCCACCGCATCCCAGCGAAAACAATGCCCGGCTGTTCCGGGGTTTTGTCGGTCACCCACTCGCCTATCACGTCGCGCTGGCGCATGCCGAGGTCGAACTGGAGCGTGATGCCGAGCGCCATGGATGGACGGCCGGCCGCATGAGCGGCCTTGCGTAAGGCGCACACCTGCTCATATGTGATCCGGCTCTCGCGTCGCTTGAGCCCTTCAAATTCCATGTTCGCAAGAACGTCACCCAACACGCAGCAAGCGTCGAGCTTCACGGTACGACCGTAGTTCACGACCACGCGCAGCATCTGGATCGCGGCATAGGCGCGCCGCATCCGATCCGGTGCCGTCGTCAGTCCCTGCTCGCGCTGCTTCTTGGTGAGTGGCTTCGGCGTGCGTAGATCCTCGTAGAGCCGGCGAATGTCCGCGCCATTTACGGCATCCACCCGAGCGCTTCCCATGGTCTGATCGAGAAGTCGCAGCCCATAGAGGTAAAAGCCCTGGGTGCGGTCCCGGAGACGATGAAACGGGCTCGACCGCTCCATCTGATAAATGCGGATCAGCGACCTGAATGTGCCGTTGAATGCCGCCGCTCGCGGGGCGCCGCCGTCGCGCAGCCAAGCGAGCATCTCCGCCTGTAAAACGCGGCACTTGGCAGCGATCTTCGCAGAGTGAAGTGGGTCGGCTGGATCGAAGTGGATTCGCACGGTCGAGGGTTTGAAACCCTTCTTGACCAGTTCTTCGCGCGCCACCCAATAGGCCGCTTTTCCGTCCTTCCGAGGTCGCCAGGACAGGCCCGGCGCATGATCGGAGCCCTCCGTATGAGATGAAGGAGGGGACAAGCCGCCAGGGGTTGCAAGGCTGATAATAGGCGCAGCCGGCGCCGGCCGCTTTGCGAACCACGCCTGAACTCCTGGCCAGTACCGGCCGCCCATGAGCGGATCCCGAGGCGGTAATCCCTCACGCTCCAAGATCACGGAGATCGCTTTCCATTCGTCCGTGTGCCCCGGCCCTAGGATGGCACGAGAGATGTCGACATCATCGGCAAACATCGGAAGGTCATCGAAGCGGCGGGTGGTGGCCATGGCCTATCCCCTGCGCCGTGCATTCCGAAGCCGCAGCGACGGCGCTGGCGCCAGCGGCGGCTCAGCTCATACCCTGGGCGGATCACAGACAAGGCCGTACTCGTCGCCATCGATCACCTCGCCGTCATCGCTATCACAGTGCCTACCGAAACGCCGCTCGGCCACCCGCGCCATGCCAGCGATAATTGCATCGCCGCCGCGGAGACTGCGGCCGCCTCCGTCGGAGCCTCCGAACCCCGCAGCACGGGCACGCCGTCCGAATTCCGAATCGGGGTGTTCAGCAAGGACTGAAGCCGCGGCGGCAAGGAGAGGGTTTCGAGCGGCCGGGCTGGATCGAACCGACCGGCTACCGCCAGAGTGGTCACCTTCCCGCCGCATCCGCGCTCCCGGCGCCGGGCCGTATGCCCCCTCCATCAACTTCGCGAAGCTGTCGGCCTTCAGCAGGAAATCCAGGCTCGCCCGCCATCCCCGGTCGTTGTCGCCGCGTAGGAACCGCGATGACCGAACTCGGTCCATGGCGATCCGCCAGCCGACGATCCCTCCGTAGTCTTGCAACCGGGCCTTCAGGGCCAGCCGGCGCTTTCGGCTCAGCCCCTGCGCTTCGGTAAGGCCGACCTCAGCCGCCATCCGGTTGAACGCCGCCAGCGCCTCGGCGAGTTCGTCCTGTCGATCCGTCGCGTCGCAATCCGTCGCCGAGGGGGAGGAGGTTCCGTCAGGAACCGATGGGGTAGAAAATGGGGGAGAGTAATTCTTAGGGGGTCTGGGGGACATCTTATCGAGAGGGGGGTCGCCACCGTCGCGCGATGTCGCGGAAGTCGCGCGACAATCGGCGACTTCGTGCGACACCTGCGACTTTTCCTGGCGGTGCGATCGGCCGTTTGCCGCCCTGGCAGCCTCCCTCTTCCGACGCTGGCGCTCACGGTCGGCTTCGCGCTTCCGCTCGGCGGCGCCGCTAGAACGAGCCACCGGCGCAGAGACCTCCATCTCGGCCTCTATGCGGGCGACGGCTGCCACGAGCTCGTCGCCGGCGAGACCGGCGGCTATCAGCTCGCGCAGGGCAGCGGCGATCATGCTCATGCGCCGCCCTCCGACCTGACGACGAAAGCACGCATCGTGCCGAAGATGGCTGCCATGTCTGTATCGCGAGGTGCGATGCCGTCGAAGCCGGCCGGCCCACTGATGTGGTCCAGCCAGGCCAGCATGCCGGCGGTCGTGACGGGCACGGTCCTCAACACGTGCTGCAGCGCCTCGACTTCCCGTTCGGAGGCGGCATCGCGCAGGGCCCCCGCTTCGGCGGCGAGAGGCCCATCGTCGCGATCTGCCAGTTCGGCCTCGCCCGCGGCGTCGAATGCCGCCTCATGCTCGGCCCGGCACCGCTGGTGTTCTGCGATGGCGGCAAAGATCGGATCAGCCATGGGCGCCTCCCACCTGCTCCAGGCGGCTGAGGAATGCGCCCACCAGATGCCATCCCCCTGGATGGAGATATTCGCGGAGGATCGTCGCCTGGATTGACGCATCATTCAGCGTCCGGATGGGCTCGGCGAAGATCTGCTGCTCCAGGGCGTCCAGTTCATCCTCGATCGCGGCGAGGCGATCACCGATGCTGGTGACGCCGCTGCTGTCGCGAAGGGCGCCGCATTCGGCATCCCATCGATCCATGACGGCCGCGCGCTGGAGCGCGTCGTCTCGCACCCACTGCGAATGTTCATCACCGTCGCATGCGGACGCCACACTTCTCCAGTGGCTGGCCATTCCCCACCGCATGAGCTGACCCGAAGGTGTGCTGTCGAAAAAGATGACCCCCAAGCCGAAATGCTGTGGTCCGGCATAGGCTTCCCGAGGCAGGGCCGGTTCCGCAGCGAGGTAGCGATTCCGGGCCGCCTCTGCTTCCGCCGTGATGCGCGTGTACTCAGGCTTGATGGCCCGCCACCTCGCCCACAGCGCGGGGACTGGGCTGTTGATCAACGCGGCCGCCTCCGCCTCCTTCGGCAGGATAACGACGGGCACCGCGAGCGCGGCGATAGTGCCGAGGGCGCCGGTGGCCTTGAGCACGGCGCGACGGTTCTTCAGGCCATCAGCCATGGGACGCCTCCCCAGCACTGGCGGGCGGACTGTGCAGCGCTTCGAGCATGGCCGTCCGCTGCTGCTTCAGTTCCTCCGCACGGTCCATGATCAGCCCAGCCAGGCGTTGAGTGGCCTGGGCTTCGTCCCACGGCATCGCTCCAGCGATGATGAACACGGCATGTGCGAGATCGCGAACCTCGTGCAGGCTGTTCTCCATGCGGTCAAGCATGGTCGGGAAGACGGCGATGGATTCGGGGGCAGCAGGCAAGCCGGGGGCGGCTGCCGGAACGGTGGGGTTCGGCATTGAAACGCTCCTGATTGATCGGAAACGCGTTAACTGATATGAAACCGATCATGTGGATGGATTGAGCGAATGTCAATCAGGAGATCGGAAAGTGATCACAGGCGCTCAAATCCGAGCCGCGCGAGGCCTCATTCGGTGGAGTGCTGAAACGCTCGCGGAAAGGTCAAAGCTAGGGGTCGCCACGGTCCGGCG
>JAEWBL010000513.1 GCA_023391175.1 Pseudomonadota bacterium | reverse complement strand
CAGGAACAGCCGCCGCCGCCAGGGCGAAAGATTCTCCCATTGGGCGCGGGCGCTGGCGTCGATGGGATCGTAATGACTCATGTGCCGGGGGCCAGAAGTTCCAGTTCGTCGGGTATGGGATCGAAATGCGCCGCGATGACGGCCGGGTCCACCTCCGCGAGGGTCGCCGGCTGCCATTGGGGCGCGTTGTCGCGATCGACGAGGACCGCACGCACGCCTTCGTAGAAATCATGCCCCGCCGCGACGCGGTTCACTACCCGGAATTCCAGCTTGAGGCATTCGCCCAATTCCAAGTCCGGCCCTCGGCGCATCTGCTCCATGGCGATGGTGAGGCTGGTGGGCGACTTGCCGGCGATGTCGGTGAGAAGCGTAGTGGCGAACGCCGCGTGGGGTCCCTCCCCCTCCGCCGCCGCCTGCAGCGCGCCGAGGATGCCGGCAAGATGCCCGCGGCCGAAGGCGTCGGCGATGAAGTCCGCACGGTCGGCGAAGGCGCCGGGGCCGGGCTCGATGCGGTGGTCGGAAATCGTGCGCTCCACGTCGCCGCCGGCACACAGCGCCTCTTCCAGCGCCGGGAAGGCGGCGCTCGGCACCACGTCGGTGGCGAGGCCGCAGGCGAACGCCTCGGCGGCGCGGATGCGCGTGCCGGTGAGCGCCAGGAACACGCCGAACGCACCGGGCAGGCGCGGCAGCACATGGGTGCCGCCCACGTCCGGGAACAGGCCGATGTTCACCTCCGGCATGGCGAACAGATATTTGTCGCCCGCCACCCGATGCGCGCCATGGGCCGAGAGGCCGAAGCCGCCGCCCATGCAGATGCCGTCGATCAGCGCCACATAGGGCTTGGGGAAGCTGCCGATATAGTCGTTGAGGACATATTCCTCACGCCAGAAGGCGAGCGATTCGGCGGTGTTGCCGGCGCGGCCGAGTTCGTAGAGGCTGCGCACGTCGCCGCCGGCGCAGAACGCCTTCTCGCCCGCCGCCTTGATGACCACGCGGGTGACGGCCGGGTCCTGCGCCCAGGCCCTGAGGCGGGGCAGGATTTCGCGGACCATGGAGAGGTTGAGCGCGTTGAGCGCCTTCGGCCGGTTGAGGGTGATGACACCGGCTTCGCCCTTCACCTCCAGCAGGACTTCAGGCTCCGTGGTCATTCACCCCTCCCCATTCGCGCCCCCGCCGCTGAGCGACGGTCCTTGCCGGCAGGGTTAGACGTGGCCACCGGGAGCGTCAACGCGGGCCGGCGCACCTTGGCCGTGCGTCCGCGCACACGCTGAACTTGCCGTGACCCTGTGCCGCGCGCCACTCGCGGGCGGAGGGCGGCGGGTCTATAAGGTCGGCTTGGCGCCCGTCCGCGGGCGGATCAAGAACGAGCGCATCATGCCCCTCTCCAAGCCCCGCCTGCATGCCGTTTCCGAAGCCGAGGCCACCGCCAGCCGGCTCGGCCTCGTCCACCGCCCCCGGCGGAACCGGAAGACGGACTGGGCGCGCCGGCTGGTGCGCGAGGCGACGCTGACGGTCGACGACTTGATCTGGCCGATCTTCGTGATGAACGGGCAGGCCACCCGCACCCCCATCCCCTCCATGCCCGGCGTCGAGCGCCTGACGGTGGACGAGGCGGTGCGCGCCGCCGAGAGCGCGGCCAAGCTGAAGATCCCGGCCCTCGCCATCTTCCCCTACATCGACCCCTCCCGCCGCGACCCCACCGGCAGCGAGGCGCTGAACGACAACAATCTCGTCTGCCAGACCCTGCGCGCCATCAAGGCCGAGATCCCCAACCTCGGCCTCATCACCGACGTGGCGCTCGACCCCTTCACCAGCCACGGCCATGACGGCCTCCTGGAGGATGGCCGCATCCTCAATGACGAGACGGTGGAACTCCTCGTGCGTCAGGCGCTGGTGCAGGCCGAGGCCGGGGCCGACGTCATCGCCCCCTCGGACATGATGGACGGCCGCGTCGGCGCCATCCGCGCCGGGCTCGATGCCAACGGCTTCGAGGACGTGCAGATCATGTCCTATGCGGCGAAGTACGCCTCCGCCTTCTACGGCCCGTTCCGCGACGCCATCGGCACCGCCAAGACCCTCTCGGGCGACAAGCGCACCTACCAGATGGACCCCGGCAATGGCCTTGAAGCCATCCGCGAGGCCGCCCTCGACGTGGAGGAAGGCGCGGACATGCTCATGGTGAAGCCCGGCCTGCCCTATCTCGACATCGTCTGGCGACTGAAGGAGGCGTTCGGCCTGCCGACCTTCGCCTATCAGGTGTCCGGCGAGTACGCGATGATCGAGGGCGCCATCCGCAACGGCTGGGTGGACGGCGACCGTATCGTCCCGGAGAGCCTGCTCGCCTTCAAGCGCGCCGGCGCCGACGGCATCCTCACCTATTTCGCGCCACGCGTGGCGCAGGCCCTGGCCGAACGGGGCTGAGGCTCCTCGCGGGAGAAGACTGATGACCGTGCCCGCGACGGCGCTGGACCACGACACCGGAAGAGACCTACCCGTCACCCTCGCGGACGTAGAGGCGGCGTGGCCGCTCGTGCGCGCCTCGGTGCTGCGCACGCCGACCCTGCGCGCCCCGCGCCTCTCCGCCTTCACCGGCGCCGACGTCTATGTGAAGTACGAGAACCTTCAGGCCACCGCCTCCTTCAAGGAGCGCGGCGCGCTGGTGAAGCTCTCGCGCCTCACGCCGGACGAAGCACGGCGCGGCGTTGTCGCCATGTCGGCCGGCAACCATGCGCAGGCGGTGGCCTATCACGGCACGCGGCTCGGCATCTCCACCCTCATCGTGATGCCGGAGACGACGCCGCAGGTGAAGGTGGCCGCCACCGAGGCCTTCGGCGCCGAGGTGGTGCTGTTCGGCGAGACGGTGGCCGACGCCTATGAGGAGGCCGAGCGCATCTCCAGGGCGCAGGGCCGCGTCTTCGTCCATCCCTATGACGATGTGGACGTGATCGCCGGCCAGGGCTCGGTGGCGCTGGAGATGATCGAGGACGGGCCGGCCTTCGACGCCGTGCTGGTGCCCATCGGCGGCGGCGGGCTCATCGCCGGCATGGCGGTGGCCTTCGCCGGCCGCTCCCCCGCCACGCAGGTGGTGGGCGTCGAGACCCAGCTTTACCCCGCCATGTGGACCGCAATGACCGGCGAGGCCCGCCCCTGCGGGGGGCCGACGCTGGCGGAAGGCATCGCCGTGCGCAACGTGGGCGAGATCACCGCGCAGATCGTGCGGCGCCTCGTGCCCCATGTGGTGCTGGTGGACGAGACGGCGCTGGAGCGTGCGGTGAACGCCTTCCTCATGCATCAGAAGACCCTGGC
The DNA here is from genome assembly GCA_023391175.1 of Pseudomonadota bacterium. Classification (GTDB taxonomy): domain Bacteria; phylum Pseudomonadota; class Alphaproteobacteria; order Rhizobiales; family Xanthobacteraceae; genus Xanthobacter. Next base: position 3,126 of record JAEWBL010000513.1, on the reverse strand, counting down.
CGAAGGCGCCGGCGCCGCGGGCCTTGCCGCCCTCATCGCCGAGCCGGAGCGATTCAAGGGCAAGACGGTGGGGCTCGTCGTCTCCGGCGGCAACATCGACCCGCGCATGATCGCCGGCATCCTGCTGCGCGAGCTGGAGCGGGAAGAGCGCATCGTCTCCTTCCGTCTCACCATCCTCGACCGGCCGGGCATGCTGGGCCGCATCGCCACCCTGCTCGGCAAGCTCGGCGCCAACATCCTGGAAGTCCACCACCGCCGCACCTTCCTCGACGTCCCCGCCAAGGGCACACGCCTCGACCTCACGGTGGAGACGCGCGACCAGGCCCACGCGGAGCTGATCCAGAAGGCGCTGGAGGGTGAGGGGCTGCCGGTGCAAAGGCTGGGAGCGGGTGGCGCGGACTGGTAGGAGGCCTTAGCGCCACCTCACTGCCGTCGCCCTCCGGCTCGACCGGAGGGCCTATTGCACCGCCGGGATAAGCCTCCGGCGGCGAGGGACAAATGGCGGGATGGGTGGTCCGGTCAAGCCGGACCACGACGGTGATGCGAGTCTATGGAGAGTCGCGCGCTCCCTCAAGCCCGGCCGAACACCCGCTTGAAGATGTTGTCCACGTTCTTGAAGTGGTAGCCGAGGTCGAACTTCTCGTTGATGTCCTCCTCGGACAGATACTTGCGCACGTCCGCGTCTTCCAGAAGGAAGGTGCGGAAGTCGCCCTCGCCGCGCCAGACGCGCATGGCGTTGCGCTGCACGAGGCGGTAGCTGTCCTCGCGGCTGGCACCCTTCTGGGTGAGGGCGAGGAGGACGCGCTGGGAGTGGATGAGGCCACCCAGCTTGTCCATGTTCTTCTGCATGTTGTCGGTATGGACGACCAGCTTGTCCATCACGCCGGTGAGGCGCGCGAGGGCGAAGTCCAGCGTCACGGTGGAGTCAGGGCCGATCATGCGCTCGACGGAGGAGTGGGAGATGTCCCGCTCGTGCCACAGGGCCACGTTCTCCAGCGCCGGGGTCACATAGGCGCGCACCATGCGGGCGAGGCCAGTGAGGTTCTCGGTGAGAACCGGGTTGCGCTTGTGGGGCATGGCCGAGGAGCCCTTCTGCTCGGGGGAGAAATACTCCTCCGCCTCCAGCACCTCGGTGCGCTGGAGATGCCGCACCTCGGTGGCGAGCCGCTCCACCGACGAGGCCACCACGCCGAGCACGGCGAAGAACATGGCGTGCCGGTCGCGCGGGATGACCTGGGTGGAGACGGTCTCCACCTTCAGCCCCATCTTCTCTGCCACATGGGCCTCAACCGCGGGATCGATATGGGCGAAGGTGCCCACGGCGCCGGAGATGGCGCAGGTGGCGATCTCCTCCCGCGCTGCCACGAGGCGGGCGCGCGAGCGCTGGAACTCGGCGGCGGCGATGGCGAGCTTCACGCCGAAGGTGGTGGGCTCGGCATGGATGCCGTGGGAGCGGCCCACGGTGGGCGTCAGCTTGAACTCGAACGCCCGGCGCTCCAGCACGGCGAGGAGCTTGTCCACGTCGGCGATGAGCAGGTCCGCGGCGCGGGCCAGCTGCACGGCGAGGCAGGTGTCCAGCACGTCCGAGGAGGTCATGCCCTGATGGACGAAGCGCGCCTCCGGCCCCACGAACTCGGCGAGGTGGGTGAGGAAGGCGATGACGTCGTGCTTCACCTCGCGCTCGATTTCGTCGATGCGCTCCACGTCGAACTCGGCCTTGCCGCCCAGCTCCCAGATCTTGGCCGCAGCCTCCTTCGGGACGATGCCAAGCTCGGCCATGGCGTCGGCGGCATGGGCCTCGATCTCGAACCAGATGCGGAAGCGGGCCTCGGGGGACCAGATGGAGGCCATTTCCGGCCGGCTGTAACGCGGGATCATGGGTCGATGCTCGTCAAAATGTCAGGCAGGCGGCTCGTCTAGCAGATGACGGCGGCGGGGGGTAGCGGCGCGGCTCACGCCTTGCGGCGCCCGGCGGCGCTCACGCGGCGCGCCAGCGGCAGCATCACCACTGGCAGGAGGTAGATGGGGAATTGTGCTGCCGCTACGTAAAGCCACGTTTCGAGCGGCAGGACGGCTCCGGTGGCGGCGATCACCACCGCCATGTTGCGATGGCCGCCGCAGAAGCCGAGCATCATCGCATCACCGGGATCGACGGCGCGGAAAACGAGCGCGGTCGCCCCGAAGCCCAGCAGGGAGACGAGGAAGGCCAGCGCCACCAGCCCCGCCATGAAGCCGGGCTGATCGAGGAAGGCATAGGTCACCCCATCCATCAGCCCCACCGCGAGAAGGCCGAGGAGCACCACGTTCAGCCCGTCGAGATGGGCGGAGATGGCCTCCACGCGCCTCAGGCCCATCAGCCGGCGGATGAGGAGGCCGGCGCCCATGGTGCCGCCCACCACCGCCGCGAGCCGCAGCGCCAGCGCCAGCGGATCGAGCGCCAGCGCCCCGCCGGAGAAGTGGAACACCAGCCCCGGCGCGGTGAGCGGCGTCAGCGCCATGCCGCCGAGCATGGTCACCAGCACCAGCCGCGCATCGAGCCCCAGCAGCGCCGCGAAGGCCGGCGCGGACATGATGGGCGGCGCCGAGGCCTGCATGATGAGGGCAAGGACGATGGCGTTGGGCTCGCCCAGAAGCCGCGTCGCCAGCCCCATGACGAGCGGCAGCACCAGCATGACCCAGCCGCAGGCCAGCACCGCGATGCCCGCGCGCCGCACGGTGAAGGCGCCGGCCATGGAGGTGCGCACGAAGGCCAGCACCAGCAGCGCGAGGATGGTGGGCACCACCAGCGGCTTCGCCAGCGCCGCGAAGGGCGGCAGCGCCAGCCCGATGAACACGCTCACCGCCACCGCCGGCGCGCTCCGCCGGCCGAGCCACGCGAGCAGGAAGCCGGGGCTCATGGGCGGGATCTTGCGGGGAAAAGAGGCATCGCGCGGGACACAGGGCTTTCTAGCCTCTGCCGGTATCCAAGGGAACCCTTCCCGGTCGCTGTGGGGTGCATGTGCCTCCACCCGAACCGGCCAAGCCCCCTCTCCCCTTGCGGGAGAGGGCTGGGGTGAGGGGGTGTGCTCTCCCCTCGCCCCGCCATCGGGATTGCGGCACCGCCCCCCTCACCCCCGACCCCTCTCC
>JAEWBL010000503.1 GCA_023391175.1 Pseudomonadota bacterium | reverse complement strand
CGCCTGCCCAGTGCAACACTGATTGGATCGATGAATGCTGCCACCATCCTGAAGATGCCATTGGAGCAGTTCATCATCGACGCTCTAGCTGACTACACCCGTCGGCACATGGAAGATTTGATGATTGAGACGGCGTAACGGTTGTCGGTGGTTTGATGTTTCGGTGGCTCTCACAGGCCTCTTGTTGGCGTGGCTTGGGGTTCGTTTGGTGGATGGCTCCAAGCGGTAGCGCCTCCGTCTCAGCAGTGATGGCGGACACGGTGATTCGCAGGCACCGCACACAGCTAAGAGCCGCCCCCATTAGGCAATCGGGTGGGATGTCACATCGCATACCACCACCTTCAGCGGAGGGGACCGCCTCCTTCAGGTGGCGGGGGAATGCGCATCACGTTTGGCGCTTGACACCAATCGTGAACAAAACCAGAGCATTCCGCATGTCCGTCGTGTCCCCGCAGGAGGTCCGGGTCTACCCAAAGCAGCGTCAGGCCGACGGCCTCGACGCTCTGCTCGCTGACTTCTGCGGCCTCGACAATGCCGCCCTCCAGCAGCGCGAGGAAGCCTGGAAACGCCGGCGCGTTTCCCTCTCCTCCGAGGATCAGGCCAACCAACTGCCGGCCCTCCGCGCCGCCATGCCCGATCTGGCGCGCTGGTCCTACACCGCCCAACAGCAACCCCTGCGCCGCGTCGCCAAAGCCTACCAAGCGTTCTTTCGCCGCGTCTCACGCGGCGAAAAGCCCGGCTTTCCCCGCTACAAGGCGCGCTCCTGGTTTTCCTCAGCCGAGTTCCGGTTCGGCGACGGTTTGACGCTGCGCACCGACAAGAAGACCGGCCGCACACGCCTTCGCATCGCCGGCATTGACGGCGGCATGCGGCTGTTCGTGCACCGGCCGCTGCGCGGTCAGCCGGTAACCGCGGTGCTCACACGCCGTGTCGATGGTTGGTTCCTCATCGTCCAGTGCCGGCACGACGGCGACGTCGGCCCGCAGCCTCTCCTGCCCGACCTTGGCGTGGACCTTGGCTTCATCGACCTGGTGGCCACATCGGACGGTCTGACGGTGCCGCGGGAGCGGTGCTGGGGCGAGGAGCAGCCGGCCGTGGCAGCGCACCAACGCGCGATGGCCCGGCGGCGCCGACCGGGCAAGAAACACGCGCAGCGTTACCGGAAGGCAGCGCGGCTTGCGGCCAAAGCGCAGCGCCGGGTGGCGCGCCGCCGCAAGGACCGCCTGCACAAGGCCAGCCGCCTGGTGGTCAATCTGGCTGGTCGCCTCGGTCACGAGGCATTGACCGTGACAGGACTGTGCCGCGGCATGCTGGCACGCAGCGCGCATGACCGAGAACGCAACCTTGGCGGCGTGCAAGCCCCTGGTTTCAGCCCTTGCCGTTACCCACATCGTGAAGGCGGCGGATTCCATCTGTTGATGAGAGCAGCGGATGGAGGCTGGGATGGACGATGCCGAGAGCTGGGCTGAGCAGCAGTGGGGGCATGTTAAGCTGGGCGATGCCCGTCGGACGCGGCGCGCGGTGGCTCTGGGAGCGGGAATGGCGCGCGCTCCGGGAGCGGGTCTTCCCAAGCAGACGGCGGGTTGGGCGGGACTGAAGGGGGCATACCGGCTGCTGGATCGCCCCGAGGCCACGTTGGAAGCGGTCACGGCGCCACATCGCGCCGCGGTGTGCTCGACCGCCGCGATGACCGACGGAGCGGTCCTGTTTGTCCACGACGACACGACCATTGACTTGACCCGGCACAACGCCATGCAGGGGCGCGGCCGTATCGGCAACGATGGCGGGTTCGGTTGCTTGGCCCACAGCTGCCTAGCCCTGGCACCGACAGGCAACGGGACAAGGATCCTGGGACTAGCCAGTCAAACGGCTTGGACGCGCCAGCATCCGCCGGCCCACAGGCACGAAACGCCCACTCAGCGCCGGACTCGCCGCACCGAGGCGGACGTCTGGGCCGAGTGCATCGCCGGGATTGGCCCCTGTCCGCCCGGTGCGGTCTGGGTCAGTGTCGGAGATCGGGGCGCTGATGTGTTCTCACATTTCGATCAGGCGCGCGCGCTCGGCTGGCAGTGCCTGGTGCGGGTCTGTCAGGACCGACGGATCGCCGGCGGGCACTTGGTGGAAAGCTTGCGTGCCTTGCCGGCGATGGCGTCCCGCTCGATCCTCGTCCGGGAGGGCTCGAAACGCCGCCAAGTCGAGGTCGCGCTCGCCTGGACGGAGCTGGAAATCCAGCCAGCGCGCTTGCGCCAGGACAAGCGATCTCCCCTGGTGTGTGTTGGCCTTCGGGTGTGGAACGCGACGGTGGAATGGCTGCTGGTGACGACCCTGCAGGTGGCCGACGAAGCCGCCGCCCAGAAGACGGTGGACTGGTACGCGCTGAGGTGGCTGGTGGAAGAATTTCACAAGGCGTTGAAGACCGGCTGTCGTTTGGAAGAGCGTCAGCTCCGCACCATTGAGCGCTTCTGGCCCCTGCTGGGGTTCTTGTCCATCGTGGCTGTCCGGCTTCTGCAGATCCGCGAGGCGGCACGCTGGACCCCGGAGGCCACCAGCGACGAGCCGGACGGTGCGGTTCGGCTGCTGGCCGCCGCCTTGAAGACGAGCCCGGCCGCCGTCGCCAGTCACCGTGACTTTCAGCGCGGCGTCGCTCGCCTTGGCGGTTTCCTGGCCCGCAAAGGCGATGGCGAGCCGGGCTGGCAGACCTTATGGCTCGGATTTGAGCACCTCTTCCTGCTCATGCTCGGCGCTCAACTCGCTGCAGAGATGAAGCCCCCGAGATGTGGGTAACGGCAAG
>JAEWBL010000497.1 GCA_023391175.1 Pseudomonadota bacterium | reverse complement strand
GGAGAGGGGTTAGATCGGAGACCGCCATGGCCGAGGCCGCACTGAAGTTCGAACCCGCCGCCGAGACCGCGCCGCCGCTCCTGTCGGTGGACAATATCGAGGTGGTCTACAACGACGTCATCCTCGTCCTGCGCGGCCTTTCACTGAAGGTGCCGAAGGGCCAGATCGTCGCTCTGCTCGGCTCCAACGGTGCCGGCAAGTCCACCACGCTGAAGGCGATCTCCGGCCTGCTGAAGACCGAGGACGGCGAGATCACCCGTGGCGACGTCACCTTCATGGGCGAGCGCATCAACGGCATCGAGCCGGACAGGATCGTCCGCCGCGGCATCTTCCAGGTGATGGAAGGCCGCCGCATCATCGCCGACATGACCTGCCTCGAGAACCTCCGCCTCGGCGCCTTCACCCGCCGCGACAATGAGGTGAAGAGCGACATCGAGCGCGTCTACGAATACTTCCCCCGCCTCAAGGAGCGCACGGGCCTCGCCGGCTATCTCTCCGGCGGCGAGCAGCAGATGCTGGCCATCGGCCGGGCGATCATGTCCCGCCCCAAGCTCATCCTCATGGACGAGCCCTCCATGGGTCTCTCGCCGCTTCTGGTGAAGGAGGTGTTCTCCATCATCAAGAAGCTGAACCAGGACCTCGGCGTCACCATCCTGCTGGTGGAGCAGAACGCCCGCGTGGCGCTCTCCGTGGCCGACTACGGCTACATCATGGAGCAGGGCAAGATCGTGCTCGATGGCAGCGCCGAGATGCTGCAGACCAACGAGGACGTGAAGGAATTCTACCTCGGCCAGGGCGGCGGCGAGGAGCGCAAGAGCTTCAAGAACCTGAAGAGCTTCAAGCGCCGCAAGAGGTGGCTGTAGTCGTGCCCCGGACAAGCGACGGCGCAGCCGGAGCGCCGATTCGGGGTCTAGCAGACACTTCGGCGCAGCCGGCCAGATCCCACCTGCGGTTCTGATCCCGCCGCCTCCGGTGAACCTGAGCGCTGGACCCCGGCTCTCCTTCCGCTCGCGCTCCAGTCGGCCGGGGAGCAGAGCATGTCACCCGGCCAGCTTTCGACAAGAGTCCGACCATGACCGATCCGAACCGCCACTACGACGCCAGCGAGACCCGCGACCCGGAAGCGCGCGAGCAGGCCCTGCTTCAGGCGCTCGCCGCGCAGGTCGCCCACGCCAAGGCGAAGGCGCCCTATTTCGCCGCGCTGTTCAAGGATGTGGACCCGGCCGCCATCACCACGCGGGCGGCGCTGGCGCAACTGCCCGTCACGCGCAAGTCGGACCTTCTGGAGATTCAGCCCAAGAGCTACCCCTTCGGCGGGCTGAACGCGACGCCCCCGGGCAAGCTCGCCCGCATCTTCATGTCCCCCGGGCCCATCTATGACGTGGAGGGCCACGGCCCGGATTTCTGGCGCTTCGCCCGCGGCCTGTTCGCGGCCGGCTTCCGCGCCGGCGACATCGTCCACAATTCCTTCTCCTATCATCTCACCCCCGCCGGCTCGATGGTGGAGAGCGGCGCCCATGCGCTGGGCTGCGCCGTGGTGCCGGCCGGCGTCGGCCAGACCGACCTGCAATTGCGCGCCATCGCCGACATCCGGCCGCAGGGCTACGGCGGCACGCCCTCCTTCCTGAAGATCCTCGTGGACAAGGCGCGCGAGACCGGCACCGACATCTCTTCCCTCACCAAGGCGCTGGTGTCCGGCGAGGCGTTCCTTCCGGCCCATCGGGCCGAGCTGAAGGCTGCCGGCATCACCGCCCGCCAGTGCTACGGCACGGCCGATCTCGGCCTCGTTGCCTATGAGAGCGAGGCCGAGGACGGGATGATCGTGGACGAGGGCTGCCTCGTGGAGATCCTGCGCCCCGGAACCGGCGACCCGGTGGAGACAGTGGGTGAGGTGGGCGAGGTGGTCGTCACCCTGTTCGAGCCGGACTACCCCCTGGTGCGCTTCGCCACCGGCGACCTCTCCGCGGTGATGCCGGGCACCAGCCCCTGCGGGCGCACCAACATCCGCCTCAAGGGCTGGATGGGCCGCGCCGACCAGACCACGAAGATCCGCGGCATGTTCGTGCACCCCGTGCAGGTGCAAGCGGCGGTGAAGAAGCATCCCGCCGTGGCCAAGGCCCGCCTCGTGGTGGATCGCACGGGCGATCAGGACGACATGGCGCTGGAGATCGAAGTGGCCGACGCCGCCGCGCTCTCGCAGGATGCCTTGCTGGAGGACATCCGCTCTGCCACCAAGCTGCGCGGCCGGCTCGTGGTGCTTTCGCCGGGAACGCTGCCCGTCGACGCCAAGACCATCGAGGATCGCCGCCCCGTGTGAAGCGGGAACTCTTTCCCGCATGACTTCTTAAATTCCTCTCAGAAAAGCCTTTTGTTTCAGATCGTTATGGACACTTCTTCCCGGCGTCGCCACAGTGGCGGCGCATCGGGCGGGGTCGCAGGCACGGCGCCGGCCGGAGGATTTCGGGAGGAAGGCCATGCTCACGCGCCGCCGCCTGCTGGCGCTTACGGGCGCCGCGCTGTCCGGCGCCGCCGTCGCGGGTGTCGGGCCGCTCTCTCCCGCGCGCGCCGCGCCGCCTGCCATCCGCCTCGGCATCCTGCAATTCGGCTCGGCCGCCTGGGAGATCGCGGCCATGGGCGCGCTGGGGCTCGATGCCGCCAACGGGGTCACGCTGGACGTCACCCGCTATGCCAACAACGATGCCGGGCGTGTCGCCTTCATGGCGGGGGCGGCGGACGCCATCGTCAGCGACCTGCTCTGGGCGGCGCGGGTGAAGGCGGACGGGCGCGATCTCGTCTACATCCCCTTCTCCTCCTCCGAGGGCGCGGTGATGGTGCCCAAGGGCTCCCCCATCCGCTCCGTCGCCGACCTCGCCGGCAAGAGGCTGGGCGTCGCCGGCGGCCCGCTGGACAAGAGCTGGCTCATGCTCAAGGCGACAGCGCAGGAGAAGGCAGGGCTCGATCTCCAGACCGCCGCCCAGCCGGTGTTCGCCGCCCCGCCCCTGCTCGCTGCCGAGCTTGAGGCGGGCAATCTCGATGCCGCGCTGATCTACTGGACCTTCGCCGCACGGCTGGAGCCCAAGGGCTTCCGGCAGATGCTCACCGTGGAGGAGATGGTGAAGGGCTTCGGCCTCGCCCATGAGCCCACGCTGGTGGGTTACGTGTTCGACGGGACCTTCGCCCGCGCGAACCCCGGCACAGTCGCCGCCTTCGCCACTGCCTCATGCGCCACCAAGGCGGCGCTGGCCGACCCAGACCCCGCCCGCTCCGGGCCAGGCTGGGCTGCGGCGCGGGCGCAGATGCAGGCGGGCGACGAGGCCACTTTCGAGGCGCTGCGGCGCGGCTTCCTCGCCGGCATACCCCGCCTGACGCTCGCCGAGGAGCAGGCACTTGCCGCGCAGCTCTATGCCGTCCTGGTCAAGCTCGGCGGCACGAAGCTGGTGGGCAGTGCGACGCGCCTGCCCGGGGACCTCTATTTCCAGGCGCCGGCAGCGCGATGAAGCTTTTGTCCTCGGGCGCCGTGGCGCGGACGGCCTCGCTCGTCCTGCTGCTGCTGGCGTGGGAGATCACGGCGACCCTGGCGCACAGCCGGTCCCTTCCGACGCCCCATGCGGTCTTCGCC
>JAEWBL010000418.1 GCA_023391175.1 Pseudomonadota bacterium | reverse complement strand
GATTTCCGCCTGCTCGACCACCTCACCACCTACGAGAATGTCTCCCTGCCGCTGCGCGTGCTCGGCAAGGAGGAGGCGAGCTATCGCGGCGAGGTGACGGAGCTTCTGAGTTGGGTCGGCCTCGGCGACCGGATGCACGTTCTGCCGCCCGTGCTTTCGGGCGGTGAGAAGCAGCGCGCCGCCATCGCCCGCGCCCTCATCGGGCGGCCGGAATTCCTGCTGGCGGACGAGCCCACGGGCAATGTGGATCCCACCCTCGCCCGCCGCCTGCTCCGCCTGTTTATCGAACTCAACAAATCCGGCACGTCGGTGCTGCTGGCCACCCATGACATCGCGCTCATGGACCAGTACGACGCCCGCCGCCTCGTGATCGCCGACGGCCGCCTCTATGTCTACGACTGACGCCGCCACCCAGCCCCCGAACCCGCAGCCCAAGAAGCCGCCGGAGGCGGGCGAGGCCCCGCGCGCCAAGGCGCGGGCGCTGGCCTCCATCGTGCCGTCCTCCACCATCGCCGGGCGGGCGCTGGTGGCGGTGGTGGCCATCATGACCTTTCTCGCCGGGCTCACCATCGGCACGGCGGTGGCGGTGCGCGCAACCGCCAGCCAGTGGCGCTCCGACGTGACGCAGGAAGTGACCATCCAGATCCGCGCCGGCGAGAAGCAGGCCACCGACGCCCAGGTGCAGGCCGCAGCCGACATCGTCCGCAAGACGCCCGGCATTTCCGACGTGCACATCCTCACGGCCGAGGAGACCTCCCGGCTGCTGGAGCCGTGGCTCGGCTCCGGGCTCGACCTCGGCGACCTGCCGGTCCCGCGGGTGCTCGTGGTGCGCCTCGACGGGTCGAGCCCGCCCGATCTCGCGCGGCTCAAGCGTACCCTGACCGACCGCATCCCCACTGCTACGCTTGACGACCACCGCGGCTGGTCGCGCCGCCTCGTGGCGGTGACGGACGGGGTGATGCTGGTAGCGGTGGTGCTTCTGGTGCTGGTGGGGCTCGCGACCGTGCTCTCGGTGGTGTTCGCCACCCGTGCGGCCGTGGCCACCAACCGTTCGGTGGTGGAGGTGCTGCACTTCGTGGGCGCGCGGGACGGCTTCATCGCCGCCCAGTTCCAGCGGCATTTCCTCAAGATCGGCGCGGAAGGCGGCCTGATCGGCGGGCTCTCGGCGGCGGCGGTGTTCGGGGCGCTCGCCGCGCTCCCGCGCCTCGGCCTTGGCGGCGATCCAGAGCTGCCGACCGTGCTCGGCTGGCTCAATCCCGGCTATCTCGGCTTCTTCGGCATTGCCGTGTCGGTGGCGATCGTGGCGCTGGCGACGGCGCTGACCTCCCGCGTCACCGTTTACCGCACGTTGAGGACGATCACATGATCGGCCGCGAGACGATGGATGCGGCCGTAGGGAGGGGTGCGTCACCTCGTCTCTGCCGCATTCCGGCGGCATCGTCGGTTGCATGACCATGTCGAGCACCGAGCGCAGGATGAGGGCGCAGATCGGTCCCGGGCAGTCCGATACCGGCACGGCCAGACGCGGGGCAAACAAGGGCGCGACTCGCAAGGGCACGCAGCCGTCTCCGGCACCGCGCCGCAGCCTGCTGCGTCGGCTTGCCGTCGGCGCACTGGCGCTCGGCGGGCTGGGCATCGTCGCCGCTGGCGCCGGCTTCCTCGCCTTCACCACCCAGATCGCCGGGCGTGAGCCCGCGGGCGTGAAGCCGGCCGACGCCATCGTCGTGCTCACCGGCGGCCCCTCGCGCATCGTCGATGCCGTCTCCCTGCTGAACGAAGGGCTCGGCCAGCGCCTGCTCATCACCGGCGTCAATCCCACCACCTCGCCTGACGAGATGCGGCGCGCCCTGCCGGACGGCGAGCGGCTGATGGATTGCTGCATCGATCTCGGCCACAAGGCGCTGAACACGCGCGGCAATGCCCTTGAGGCCGCCGAGTGGACGCGCGAACGGCGGTTCCGCTCGCTGGTGGTGGTAACATCCTCGTGGCACATGCCACGCGCCATGATGGAATTGTCGCGTGCCCTTCCCGATGTGGAGCTGGTGGCCTATCCCGTCGTCACCAGCCGCACCGAGCCGGAACACTGGTGGACCGATACCGGGACATTGAAGCTGCTGGTGAAGGAATATCTGAAGTACATCATGGCCACGGTGAAGATCCGTCCCGCCCAGGCGGTGGCCGGTCCTCAGGCCGCTGCCGCGCCGTCGGGCGGGTCGGCCGCCGCGCCGCACTGAACACGCGCTCCCGGCCGCCCGGCCGCGGGGCAGGGAGACCGCCTTGACCTTCCTGCGTTCGCTCGTCTTCCAGATCGCCTTCTATCTGGTGACGACCCTCTACATGCTGGCCTTCCTTCCGGCGCTTCCCTTCCTGTCGCGCAAGGGCCTGTGGCGGACCGGGGTCATGTGGTGGGTGGCCACCATCATGTTCCTGCTGCGGGTCATCGTGGGGACGCGGGCGGAAATCCGGGGCATCGAGAACATCCCCGAGGGCCCGCTCCTCATCGCCTCAAAGCATCAGTCGGCGTGGGAGACGCTGGCGCTGCTGCCGCTGTTCTCGGACCCTGCCTTCATCCTGAAGCGCGAGCTCATGTCGATCCCCGTCTTCGGCTGGTTCGCGGCGCGGGCGCGGATGATCCCGGTGGACCGCAAGGGCGGCTCGTCGGCGCTCAAGGCCATGACCCGGCGGGCCCAGGCCGACATGGCCGAGGGCCGGCAGATCCTGATCTTCCCGGAAGGCACCCGCCGCCCACCCGGTGCGCCGCCGGACTACAAGTTCGGCGTGGCGCATCTCTATTCCAGCCTCGGCGTGCCGTGCCTGCCCATCGCGCTCAATTCCGGCCTCTACTGGCCGCGGCGGACCATTCTCAAGCGGCCCGGCACCATCCTGGTGGAGATCCTGCCGCCCATCCCGCCGGGGCTGCCGCGGCAGAAGATCACCGCGCGCCTTCAGGCCGACATCGAGGCCGCCAGCGACCGTCTTCTCGCGGAGGGATTGGCCGAACTCGGCCCGCGCGCACCGGCCAATCTGAGGGGTCGCGCGGGCGCCGATTCTTCCCCGTTGTCCACCCCTGTGGAAAACTCTTGATCGAGCGCTGGGGATCGTTCTAGTTTCGTTCTCATGAACGCAACTGATTCGCTCCTTGTCCCCCTGACGGACGCCGGTGGCCTGAACGGCCTCAAGCACGACGCTCTCGGCGCGCGCTACCGTTTCTGGCGCGACGAAGACGGCCTGCGCCACGTGTTCTCGGTCTACCGGCCCGACGCCGCCCCGGATTATCCGGACGCCCTCGCGGTGGTTTCGCGGCGCACGCCGGCGGGCTCCATCGCCATGTGGGCGGGGCCTGCGAGCCATGCCCGCACGGCCGCGCTCAGGATGCGCGGCGACGAAATCCACATCCATGTGTTCGGCGAGGAGAATGCGCCCGCCTTGCGTCGCCTGATGGACCGCAGCCTGATGGGTCGTTCCTCGGTGGATCGCGGCGAGGTCCCGGCGCTTCCCCGCCCGGCCGTCCAGGCGCTCAGCCTGCCCGCCCGCCGCCACGCGGCGTAAGGAGCGCCGGCTCAGGGAGACCCATCGCCCTCCGCATCATCCGGCAGCACCGGCGGCAGAGCGTGGCTCGCCGTCAAATGCTGGGTGAGGTAGGCGAGGCCCGGATCGCGGATGCCAAGGCTCTCCAGAGCCTTCACCGTAGCCACCACATAATCCGTGTTCGGCCCCGACTTGCCGTGCGAGCGGCGCACGAGGGCCAACTGGTCGTCGAGGGTCAGGCCCCGCGCATATTGGGGATGGGCACGGTTGACCAGATAGGCCACGGCCGCCGCGTCGCGTCCCGATCCGTCCAGCAGGCGCACCCGCCGCATCACCTCGCGATAGACACCGGAAATCTGCTCGCGCTCGGTAAGATAGGCGTGGGTCTGCGGCCAATCCGCCGCCGCCACCCGGTAGGCGATGCCACGGCACGAGCCGCCGAGATCGAGGCCCAGCACCAGCCCCGGCTTCTCCGGCGTGCCGCGGTGGTGGAAGGAATAGACGCACAAAGTGCGGTGGGCGCCCACGAGCCGCGCCTCGCAGCGTTCGACAAAGGCGAAGCCCGGATTCCACATCAGCGAGCCATAGGCGAACACCCAGACATCGCCGTGTGTCCCGGCCATCGCAGCGGAAGGCGTGACCGATTGCCCCGCCGCCTCCGGCGCGTTGCCGCCTCCGCTCGCCGACCGCTCGTCCGCCATGGCTCCGACATACCTTCCCGGCGTTGACAGAAACGCCGGACCGTCGCCTAACAGCCGACAAGGACCATCGCAAGCCACGGGCGACCGTGGCCAGCCGCAAGGATGTCCATGTCTGACCCCGTCCCCTCCGCTCCCGTTCCGTCCGCTCCCGTTCCGCCAGCGCCTTCGGCGCCAGGGAGCCGCCCGAAGCCGTGGCTCGTCATCGTTCCGGTGGCTCTGGTCGTGGTCGCCGCCATCGTCTGGAGCTGCCTGTGGTTCTATGCGGCGGGCCGTGCCGAGCGCGAGATCGACGCCTGGATCGGGCGCGAGGCGAAGCTCGGGCGCATCTGGACCTGCACCGACCGTCACCTCGCCGGCTTCCCCTTCCGCTTCGAGCTGCGCTGCCTGATGCCGAAGCTGGAGACCGTCGGCGGCGACGCCATGCGCTTCACTGCGGCGTCGGTGGAAGCGGTGGCGCAGGTATGGGCGCCCAATCACATCGTCGCCGGGTTCAGCGGGCCGGCACGGGTGGAGGACCTCAATACCGGGCAGTCCTATGTGGCCGTGTGGTCGCTGCTGCAGATGAGCGGCGTCGGCGATCTCTCTGGCCGGCCGGAGCGCTTCTCACTGCAGGCGCACGATCTCAAGCTGGAGCAGCCGGCCGCCACGGGCGCGCAGCCGGTGCCGATCCTCTCCGCTCACCTGTTCGAGTTCCACGCCCGCCGTTCGCCCGGTCAGGACGGCAAACCCGATGGCGTCGATTACGCATCCGGCTTCACGGGCGGGCAAAGCGCGCTGCTGAACAAGCTCGGCGCGGAGGGTCCGGTGGAGATGGCGCTCCAGGGCACCGTGACCGCCTCTGCCGACCTGAGGCCGATGTCTGTCGCGCAGCGCATGCGCGCCTGGGCGGACGCGGGCGGCGTTGCCAAGCTCGACCGCTTCCACATCACCTCGCCCAAGATCGCCGTGACGGCCACCGGGGCGGTGGCGCTCGATCCGCAGGGCCGGCTCAACGGCAAGCTCGACCTCGGCTTCGCGGGCATCAACGATCTGGTGCAGGGGCTCGACAAGGCCGGCGCCATCCCGCGGGAGATCGCGCCCATCGTCAGCGCCCTCGCCATGGTGGGAAAGCCGGGACAGGTGGAGGGGCGCAAGGGCGCCATATTCGCGCTCTCGTTTGATGCGGGAACGCTCAAGCTCGCCGGCTTCCCGGTGGGCATCGTGCCGCCGCTGTTCTGACCCTTCTGATCCGAGGCGCGGCGCGTCAGAAGACGCGCTCGCCTTCCACCAGCACGTGGCGCACCACCGGCGTGCCCTCGACGATGCGGAAGCGCACCAAGTCGGCACGCAGGCCGGCGTCCAGCCGGCCGCGATCGTCGAGGCCGGCCATCCGCGCCGGGTTGCGGGTGACGAGGGCCATCGCCTGCGGCAGGCCCATGCCGTCCACGGTGTGAAGGCGCGTCGCCGCCTGCAGCAGGCTTGCCGGTACATAGTCCGAGGCGAGGGCGTCGATCAGCCCTTCTTGTGCCAGCGCGCCCATGGCGACGCCGCCGGAATGGGAGCCGCCGCGCACCACGTTGGGCGCCCCGCCGATGGTGGCGAGATCGGCCGCCCGGGCGGCCAGCGCCGCTTCGCGCGTGGTGGGGAACTCGCTGACCGTGCAGCCGGCGGCCTGCGCCTCGGCCACATGGTCCTCGGTGGTGTCGTCGTGGCTCGCCAGAACGAGGCCGGTCGAGGCCAGCATCTCCACCAGCGGCGGCAAGTTGCGCGCCACGTTGGCGCGGCCGCGGGCGGTACGCTCGCCGATCTCGCGCTCGGCCTCGGCGGCCTCCTTGCCGATGCCCAGCAGGAAAGTGCGCAGCCCGTCCACGTTGCGCCACTGGCGGGCGCCGGGGGTGTGGTCCATCAGCGAGGCGAAGGCGAGGCCCGGCCGGGCGAGGGTCGGCTCCACCAGATCGAGCAGGTCCGGGTCCGTCATCTCGCAGCGCAGGTGGACCTTGTGGTCGGCCCGGAACAGGGGCGTCCCCAGCTCCACGGCGTCCAGCATGGTGCCGAACAGCTGGCGCCGCTCCGCCTTGGCCTGGTCGAAGCCGCCGGCGCAGATGGCGTCGAACACCGTGGTGATGCCGCTCGCCACGGTCTGCCCGTCGTGGGCGAGGGCGGCGGCCCGGGCATCCGGCCAGAACACCTTTGGACGGGGCACGAAATGGCCCTCCAGCGCGTCCGTATGCAGGTCGATCAGGCCGGGCGCGATGAAGTCGCCGTCGCAATCAATGGCGGCCGGCGTGGTGGCGCGGCCCTCGTCGATGGCGAGGATGCGCCCGTCGCGGAGCGTGATCGTCCCCGCGACGACGGCATCGTCGAGGACGAGGCGGGCGTTGGTGAGAACGGTGTCCATGGGGGCTCCGGAACTGGCGGTCGAAATGAATGCGCGGGCCGGCCTTTCGGCCGGACCCGCGGGATGTTCTGCGTTGCACCCTATCGTGACACCGCGGTGACGTCGCCCCCGCCGTGCCGGGTCAGGAGGGGGGCGCAGGGGGGCGTGGCACCACCTCGTAGAGCTGGAAGCGCTCGCCCTCGGAGATCAGCTTCAGGTGGTCGCTGTCGGGATTGGGCGCCCCCCGGTCGGTGAACAGCAGATAGACGTAATCGAACTTCGACGGCCACAGGTCCCAGTAGCGCGGGCCGTCGGGCGTCGGGTCGTCCTCGGTGATGAGAAGCTGCTCGGTCTGGGGCGGGGTGCCGTCCTCGGTGTCCACCTGCTCGTTGTAGGGCTTGCGGGCGCGCAGGATCTGCTTGCCCTCCA
This sequence comes from Pseudomonadota bacterium, assembly GCA_023391175.1. Taxonomy (GTDB): domain Bacteria; phylum Pseudomonadota; class Alphaproteobacteria; order Rhizobiales; family Xanthobacteraceae; genus Xanthobacter. The sequence continues at coordinate 338 of JAEWBL010000418.1, read as the reverse complement.
CCGTGAAGGCGGTGGTGACGAGGGACGACTTCTCGATCATGGCGAGGCAGGCGGCGTGCATCAGGCCGAGGTCGGTCGGATCGTTGCCGCCCTGGATGTCGGCGTAGGCGACGAGCACGCGCGAGCCGGGGCGGATGCGGGTCACCGATTCGCGGAACGCCACCGTCCATTGCGACAGGCGGTCCCACACGACCTGCACCTCGCCGACGCGGACCGCCAGCATCAGGATCAGAACCACAGCGAATCCGCGACGGGCGAGGCGGTGGCGCAGGTCCACGCGCATGGCGGCGATCACCATGAAGACGATGGCCGCCGGCAGGCGCTGGTCTGCCATATAG
>JAEWBL010000389.1 GCA_023391175.1 Pseudomonadota bacterium | reverse complement strand
CAGCTGCTCGGGGTTCACACCCTCACCGCCGGGGCCGCCCAGCTCCTTCGGGGTGACCAGCTTGACTTCGAGATTGCCGTCCAGCGTGCCGGAGCGGCCATCGCGGCCACCGGTGGCGCGGGCGGAGGTGGAGTAGAGGACGTTGACGGGCATGGCGGGCTCCTGAGGTTTTAAATTCGTGAACGATTAAATCGTGTACGATCTAAATAGCCGAGCTGATAGCGGCCGTCAAGCGGTTGCGATCCTATCGTGCGCGATTTATCTGAGAGGAAGCCCCCGAGGCCCGCCATGTCCGAGACACATCCAGATCCCACGCCCGCCGTCCCCGCGCTGATGCCGGTGGAGGATATGGTGTGCTTCGCCTTCTATGCGGCGAGCCACGCCTTCACGCGGGTCTACAAGCCGCACCTGGACGCGCTCGGCCTCACCTATCCGCAATATCTCGCGCTGGTGAGCCTGTGGACCGAGGACGACCGCACCGTCGGCAGCCTCGGCACCGCGCTGGGGCTGGAATCGAGCACGCTGACCCCGCTGCTGAAGCGGCTGGAGGCCCTCGGCCATGTCACGCGCCGCCGCGACCCCGCCGACGAGCGGGTGGTGCGGGTGCGCCTCACGCCGCAGGGCCGGGCGCTGCAGGAAAAGGCGCGGCACATCCCCGGCTGCATCCTCGCCGCCACCGGACTGAAGCTTGAGGACGTGGTGCGCCTCCAGCGCGAGGTCACGGCCCTGCGCGCGACGCTGGAGAAGGCGGCGCAGGGCTGATCGGCGGCTTCATCCCCGCGTTTGTATACGGTACACCGGATGCGGAAACGCCAGAACATCCGGGAGGCCGCCATGCTCGATCCCCATCTCGCCGGCCACATCACCTTCGCCCCCGCCGCGCCAGACCTGCCGCCGCTCGCCCCCGGCCGTCACGACCTCGGCCTCTCGGCGGAGCGCGATGCGCTGCTGGTGGTGCCGGAGGGGCTGGAGCCGGGCGTCCCGGTGCCGCTGATGGTGCTGTTCCACGGCGGCGGCGGCAGCGCGCAGAAGATCCTGCCCATGATGGAGCAGCACGCCCTCACCCACCGCTTCCTGCTGCTGGTGCCGCAATCGGTCTTCCCCACCTGGGACATCGTGATTGCCGGCAACGGGCCGGACCGCGAGCGGCTGGAGACGGCGCTCGCCCTCGTCGCGCGGCATTTCGAGATCGACCGCACCCGCATCTGCTTCGCCGGCCATTCGGACGGCGGCAGCTACACCCTCTCCCTGGGCCTCACCAACGGCCATTTCGTCACCCACCTCATCGTCTCCTCGGCGGGCTTCATGTCCGTCCAGCGCCAGAGCGGGGCGCCGCGCGTGTTCATCTCCCACGGGGTGAACGACGAGCAGATCCCCGTGCAGCGCTCCGGCCGGGCGCATTCCGCCCTGCTGAAGGAAGCGGGCTACGACGTGACCTACATGGAATACAACGGCCCCCACGCCTGGCAGCCGCCAGTGGTGGGGCTGGCGGTGGCCTTCTTCCTGGAACCTGTCCCCGTGCCTGCCGGCGCCCCGTCCTGAGCCGGCTTTGATCCACCCGCTGGACAAGCCCCCTACGAAGTGATGAGGTCGCCCTAAACAGAGCAAGAACGGGCGGTTTCCGGTGGGGGAGACCGGACGGGGGACATGCTTCAGGCTTCGGTCGTCATCTTCGTGGCATTGGCCTATATCGGCCTGCTGTTCGCCATCGCGAGCTATGGCGACCGGCTGCGCCCGGACGCGGGCCGCGGCGCCGCGCGGCCGATGATCTATTCCCTGTCGCTGGCGGTCTACTGCACCTCCTGGACCTTCTTCGGCTCGGTGGGCCTCGCCACCACGCAGGGCTTCGACTTCCTCACCATCTATCTCGGGCCCATCATCCTGATGACGGTGGGCGCGCCCTTGTTCCTGCGCGTGGTGCGGCTCGCCAAGGCCAACAACATCACCTCCATCGCCGACTTCATCGCCGCCCGCTACGGCAAGAACCAGGGCATCGCGGCGCTGGTGGCCATCGTCGCCATCATCGCCGCCATCCCCTACATCTCGCTGCAGCTGAAGGCGGTCTCAGCCTCGCTGGTGGCACTGCTCGGGCATTTCGCGGGGGAGCACGGGCGCGGCACGCTGGTGGGTGACCTCGCGCTGTTCGTCGCCTGCGCCATGGCCGCCTTCGCGGTGCTGTTCGGCACCCGCCACACCGACGCCACCGAGCACCAGAACGGCCTGATGCTGGCCATCGCCACGGAATCGCTGGTGAAGCTCGCGGCCTTCCTCGGCGTCGGCCTGCTCGTGACCTTCGTCATCTTCGACGGGCCGTCCGCTTTGTTCTACGCGGCACGGGAGGCGAGCGCGCTGGCGCCGTTCGAGCGCGGGCTGTCGCTGGAAAACTGGCTTACCATGACGATCCTGTCCGGCGGCGCCTTCATGCTGCTGCCGCGCCAGTTCCATGTGGCGGTGGTGGAGAACAAGGGCGAGAGCGAGATCCGCCGCGCCCGCTGGCTGTTCCCGCTCTATCTCGTGCTCATCAACCTGTTCGTGGTGCCGCTGGCGCTGGCGGGCATGACGCTGTTTCCGCTGAACCTCGTGGACAGCGACGTCTACGTGCTCGCCGTGCCGCTCGCCGCCGGCTTCGACAGCCTCGCGCTGCTCGCCTTCGTCGGCGGCCTCTCGGCGGCCACCGCCATGGTCATTGTGGAGTGCGTGGCCATCGCCATCATGGTCTCCAACGACCTGGTGATGCCGCTGCTGCTGCGCC
>JAEWBL010000346.1 GCA_023391175.1 Pseudomonadota bacterium | reverse complement strand
CCCACAGATAGGGCACGCCGAGGAAGCGGGCGGCCACCGTGACGAAATCGCCTTCGCGCTCGTCCGCGGGCACGACATGGACGGCCGGCAGGCAGCCGTCCGTCGTCAGGGCGAAGCCGCCCGAGATGGAGCGCACCACCACGCGGCTGCCGAACACCAGCGCGTCGCGGGGCGGCAGCTTGATGTCCGGCCCGGGAAACAGGAAGGTTCGCAGCGCCGACACCTTGTGGGCGGGCGCCGAACCCTCGGGCGCGAGGGCTTCGGCGGGCATGTAGCCCACGTAATTGTCCGCCTCCAGCTGCACCCAGGCCCAGCCTTCGGCATCTTCCTCGAACAGGCGCACCCGTTCGCCGAACAGCGCTTCGGTCTCCAGCGGGGCGTCGCTCGCCGGGCGGCGGCGCAGGGGCGCGACGGGCACGGTCACGCGCCGCATCTCACCCTCCACGAAGCGGGGCACATCCACCAGCCCCTTGAGGCTTGAGGCGGCGAGGTCGGCGCGGGCCGGGGTCAGCCGGGCGTCGAGGCCCGGCGGCAAGGAGAAGGCCATGGCTCAGCCCCCCTCCTCAGCCGAACCGCTCGGCGATGAGCGCGTCCAGCGCCCGGATCGTCTGCGCCTCGCCGCCCTCGGGCCGGCCGGGCCGGCTGCTGGGGTTCCAGGCGAACAGGTCGAGGTGGAGATGGGACCGGGCCTGCTCGACGAACTTGGCGAGGAACAAGGCGGCGGTGATGGCACCGGCGAAACCGCCGGACGAGACGTTGTTGATGTCCGCCACCTTCGAATCGAGCATCCCCGCATAGGGCGCCCACAGGGGCAGGCGCCACAGCGGGTCAGCCTCCACCATGGCGTGCCGGGAAAGGTCGGCGGCGAAGTCCTCGTCGTCGGTGAAGGCAGCCGGAAGCTGCGGGCCGAGGGCGACGCGGGCAGCACCGGTGAGGGTGGCGAAGTCGATCACGAGGTCGGGCGCCTCCTCGTCGGCGAGGGCGAGGGCGTCGGCCAGCACGAGACGGCCCTCGGCGTCGGTGTTGCCGATCTCCACGGAAGTGCCCTTGCGGCTGCGCAGCACGTCGCCCGGACGGAAGGCGGCGCCGGAGACGGAGTTCTCCACCGCCGGGATCAGCACGCGAAGGTTCACCTTCGCGCCGCGCGACAGAAGCATGTGCGCAAGGCCGAGGGCATTGGCGGCACCGCCCATGTCCTTCTTCATCAGCAGCATGGCCGAGGAGGGCTTCAGATCGAGGCCGCCGGTGTCGAAACACACGCCCTTGCCGACCAGCGTCACCTTCGGGTGGCTGGGATCGCCCGCGCGGATCTCGATGAGACGTGGGGCGCGGGCGGCGGCAAGGCCCACCGCGTGGATCAAGGGGAAGTTCTGCGCCAGCAGTGCGTCGCCGACGATGGAGCGGAAGCGCGCGCCGTGGCGGGCGGCAAGGCTGCGGGCCGCATCCTCCAGCTCGGCCGGGCCGAGGTCATTGGCCGGGGTGTTGACGAGATCGCGGGTGAGGGTCACCGCCTCCACCGTGCGGCGGAGCTGGGCGGCGTCCACACCTTCCGGCACCACGAGCTGAACCTTGGGGGCCTTGGCGCTGCGATAGGCCGAGAATCGGTAGGTGCCCAGCGCGAAGGCGAGGGCGGCGAGGCGGGGGCTCGGCACCTCTCCTTCCAGCCGCCACGTGCCTTCAGGGAGCAGGCCGGGCAGGGCGCCGGTGGCGAAGGCGTCGGCCTTGGGCGCGGGGGCGATGCCGAACAGGGCGCCAGCCAGCCCGCCATCGACGTTCGGGAGCAGCAGCAGCTTGCCGGCGGCGCCGGAGAAGCCGGCCGCCTCCGCGAAGCGGCGCGCGGCCTCGGGGATGGGAGCTGAGGCGAAGGTGTCCTTGGTGACGCACCAGACGGGCAGGCTGACGGCGGACGACGGGGCAAAGCAGTCGATCATCAACGGAACTCCTCGCGCCGCGCCGGGGGGACAGGCAATGGTTCCGCCATCCGGCGCCGCGCAGACGGCGCATGGTGGTCCGCCCCGCGGTCGCCTGCAAGAGACCGGGACCTGCGCAAGCGGCTGTCAGGGATGCAGCAGGCTGGACAGGGGATGGATGATGAGGCCAGCGCCCGCGAGCGCCACGCCATAGGGCAGGCTGGTGCGGTGCCGCTCGGGCAGTTCGGCGCCGGCCGCATCCGCAAGGCGGTGGCGCGCCGCTGCGGCGATGCCGAGCAGGGCGCCAATGGTCCCGGTGGCGAGCACGAACAGCGGCAGGTGCAGCGGATCCACCCACAGCACGATGGCGCCGGCGAGCTTGGCGTCGCCCGCGCCGATGATGTCCTCCGCGAACAGGGAGAACCCCAGCGCCGTCACGGTGCCGGCGGCGGCCAGCCGGAAGAGCAGGTCGGGAACGGGGATGAGCACAGTGACGGCGGCGAAGGCCGCGATCAGGCAGATCACCACGGCATTGGGGATGATCCGGCGGGCGAGGTCCGCGCCGATCGAGGTACACAGCAGTGCCGGATAAAGGCCGAGCAGGAGAAGCTCGGCCATCCTGAAGTGCCCCATCCCCATGGCACCGTCAGTTCCCGGCGGCGGCCGAGGAGGCTTGCAGCCGGGCGAAGGTGGAGGCGATCTGCACCAGCACCGTGACGATGGCGATGGAGAGGCCGGCGGCGATGAGGCCGTATTCGAGGGCGGTGGAGCCGTCCTCTTCCTTGATGAAGCGCGAGAACAGAAGCTTCATGGCTCAGATCCGGTCAGCTGCGGCGCGTGAGCGCCGCAAAGTGCGCCGCGACGAGGATGCCGCGGCTTGGATGCCGCGACGGGGGTGTCGGGGCTGAGCCGACGCTAGGGCCGGCCCCTTGCGGGGAAGTAAAAAACGGCGCCCGGGAACGCCCGCGGCGCGTGCTGGCTGCGCG
>JAEWBL010000342.1 GCA_023391175.1 Pseudomonadota bacterium | reverse complement strand
GGAGGTGCTGAACCAGGTGGACCCGGCACGGGGCTACTGAGCCCCGTCGCGGCCTTCGAGGATCTCCCGCGCCCGTTCGTGCGGCGCCAGCGATTGCTCGGTCACGGCGTCGCCGAAATCTTCCATCTCGTAGAGCGGGCGGATCTCGATCTCGCTCGGGCCGGGCATGGGGTTGGGGCAGCGCTTCACCCAGGCGACGGCCTCCTCCATGTCCTTGACCTCCCACAGCCAATAGCCGGCGATCAGCTCCTTGGTCTCGGCGAAGGGGCCGTCCATGACGATTCGGGAGGCGCCATCGAAGCCGATGCGCTTGCCCAGCCTGGACGGCTTCAGCCCGGCGCCATCGCGCATGATGCCGGCCTTGGCCAGTTCCTCGTTGAACCGGCCCATGGCCTCCAGCAGGTCCGGGGAGGGCATCAGCCCGGCTTCACTGTCCGCAGTCGCCTTCACGATCACCATCACGCGCATATCTCTCTCCTTAAGGCGGATCGGCTCGATGCTATAAGGACGTCGGACGAACGCCGCCCCCGACACGATGCGGGCAAATTTAACGGGTGAATTGCACAGGGTCTGGCCGCGGTCAGGCTCCGGCGTGCCGGTTCGGCGTGGCGGGCAGATGCTCAGGGGAATGACATGCGTTTCTGGGGAATCGCGATCGTGGCGGCGGCGGTCATGGCCGCAGGGGCAGCCGAGGCAGGCAAACAGACGAACACCCAGTTCCGCGCGTTCGGCCAGTGGAAGGTCGAGACCGTGCTGGACGACGGCAAGTTCTTCCTCTGCCGGGGCGTCACCAAGACGGCGGGCGGCATCGTCGGCCTCCTCTATTATCCCAACGGAAAGTGGGCCATCGCCTTCCCGGACCTTAGCCTGAAGCCGGGTAGCAAGGTCTCCGGATCGCTGGAGATCGGCAAGGCGTCGCAGCCGGTGGAGCTGGTCGCCAGTCAGCCCGGCGTGCGCGAGCGCGTGTTCATCACCGACGACGTGCTGAACGGGTTGCGGCAGGGCGGCAAGGTCTCGCTCAAGATCGCCGGCAAGACCTTCGACTGGGACATGACTGACGCCGGCCAGGCCATCGGTGCGGTGCAGGATTGCTGGACCGCCGGCAAGAAGATCGGCGGCTGAGGCGGCCTAATCCATATCCGGCGCAATGGAGCCCGGCGCGAACATGCCGCCGGGCGAGAAGGCGTCGGCGAGGAAGCGGGCGAACACCTCCACCGCCGGCCGCATGGGCTGGCGGCGCAGGGACAAGCGCATGACGCGCACCGGCGCCAATTGCTCCTTGAGCGGCCGCACGGCCACCCGGCTGCCGTCATAGGCCATGGTGGTGCGCGGCGAGGCGTTGTGCAGCGTGTAGCCGCGCTTCTGGCCCACGAGGCCGCGGATCAGCTCGTAGGAGCGTGAGCGATAGGCGATGCGCGGGGTGATGCCGCAGGAATCGAACAGCGAGAAGAAATAGTCGCGCGTGTGCGGGAGATCGTAGAGCAGGAAGGGCTCGTCGGCCACGTCCCGCAGCGACACCACCGGCTTCTTCGCCAATGGATGGTCGGCGGCGAGCACGAGCAGCGGCGGCAGGTCGATCAACAGCTCGCCGGAAAAGTCCTCAGGCACCGCATAGCCATAAGACACGGCGATCTCCAGCCGGCCGGACAGGATGCCGTCGAATATCTCCTTCTGGTCGCCTTCCTCCAGCTTCACCGTGATGCCCGGCTGCACCTCCGCGAAACGGGCCAGCAGGGCCGGCATGAAGCGCGGCGCGATGGTGAGGAAGCAGCCGAGCGAGATTTCTCCCCTGAGCGTATCGCCCAGCGCCTGCGCGCTCTGGGCGAAATCGCGCGCGTGGGCGAGGAGATGGCGGGCCTCGTTCACATAACGCTGGCCGGCGGGCGTCAGCGAGATGCCGCGCGCATGATGGCGGATGAAGAGCGGGATGCGCAGCTCCGCCTCTGTCTGGGCGATAGCGGCGGAAATGGACGGCTGCGAAACATTGAGCTGGCGCGCGGCTTCCGTGACGTTTCCGAGATCGGCGGCCGCCACCACGTATCGCAACGCCCTCAGCGACACGTTCATCGCGCGCGCCCCGAACCCAAGGGGGCAGCGGAAAGGCTCTGGCGAGGGGTATCGCCGGCAGGGTTCGGCTTGGTCACGGGCGGGGCTCCAGTGAGGGGTCAGTGTCGCGCATTGATCTGGATCAGAAAAGCCAATCTTTTCGCCAAAGATAAAATATTTTATCGATCCCGCGGCCTCGCCCACTCTTGCTCCAATCGTGGGCATGACCAATTCGGGAGCAGGCGTGATGATCAGGACCGGTGCCGCGTACAAGGAAGGCCTGCGCGACGGCCGCGAGATCTGGATCGACGGCGAGCGCGTCTCCGACGTCACCACCCATCCCGCCTTCAAGCCCATCGTCGACATCAAGGCGCGCATGTACGACCTCCACCACGAGGAGGCGACCGCGCCGGCGCTGACCTATGTGGAAGAGAATGCGGTGCATTCCGTCTTCCACCAGCCGCCCACCGAGACCGCGCACTGGGACGCCAAGCGCAAGGGCGTGGACATCCTGCTGAAGGACGTGGGCGGCGTCGTCACCCGCGTCGGCGACGAGACCATCGGCGAGATGTGGTCGCTGCAGGACGGGCGCGACATGCTGGCGGAGATCGATCCCCGTTTCGCCGCCAACATCGACAACCACATCAAGCGCGTGGTGGAGGAAGACCCCTTCCACGTCTCCGCCAACACCGACCCCAAGGGCGACCGCTCCCGCCACATCTCCGAGCGCGACCCGGACATGATGGTGCATGTCACCAAGGAGACGGACGCCGGCATCATCATCCGCGGCGCCAAGTATGAGACCGCCGCCGCCTATGCCGACCAGGCCTATCTCAAGCCTACCGTGGGCGCCTGGACGGACGAGAAGGAAAGCGACTACGCGCTGGGCTGCATCGTGAAGATGGGCGCGCCCGGCGTGAAGCACATCTGCCGCTCCTCCTTCGCCGGCCGCTCGGACCCGAAGGATTATCCCCTCGCCAACCGCTATGACGAGGTGGATACGCTGGTGGTGTTCGATGACGTTCTGATCCCTTGGGAAGACGTCTTCTTCTATCGCTACACCAAGGCCGCCCAGTTCGTGCGCGGCACGCTGCACCGCTATTCGGCGTATCCCTATGTTCTGCGTCTCCTCTACGTGGCCGACATGATGATCGGCGCCGCCCTGTGGAACGCGAAGCAGACCGGCCTCGACAAGCTTCAGTCGGTGCAGGAGAAGCTGGCGGATCTCGCGGTCTATCGCGAGGGCATCAACGCCCACCTCACCGCCTCCATCGCGCTGGCGGAGAAGAGCCCGGCCGGGCTGCTGATGCCCAACCAGTCCATCCTCTATGCCGGCCGCGTGCTCGCCTGCTCGCAGCTGCCGACCATGATGCACGCCACCCGCGAACTGATCGGTGGCCAGATTTGCGTCACGCCGAACGTCGCCGCCTTCGAGGCCGAGGGCACCGCCGAGTGGCTGAAGAAGTTCTACACGCTCAACGACAATTGGGAGTCCGAGGACCGGAGGAAGCTCCTCGCCTTCGCCCGCGATCTCGTCTCCTCGGACTATGCCGGCCACCGCCTCGCCTTCGTGCAGTTCGCGCAGGCGCCGCACTTCAACCACCTGGCGGCGGTCTACAAGAGCTTCGATTTTTCCGGTCCCCTCGACTTCGTGCGCAAGACGGCGGGACTCTCGGACAATGTCAAAGGCTCGCTGAAATGAGCGCGGTCGGCGATATCTCTCCCGTTGATGCGGGCCTGTTCCGCGAGGCCATGCGGCGCATGGCGTCCGGCGTCGCGGTGATCGCCACGGATGGTCCGGCGGGCCGGGCTGGCCTCACCGTCTCCTCGCTCGCCTCGCTCTGCATGGAGCCCCCTTCGGTCATTCTCTGCATCCACGAGCAGAGCAACGCGCTGAAGGTGATCGAGGCCAACGGCGTGTTCGTCGCCAACGTGCTGGCGCATCACCAGTCGCATGTCTCCGACACGTTCGCCGGGCAGGTGCCGCAGTTTCGCGACGACAAGTTCGCCTGCGCGGACTGGCGGGCCGCGCAGAGCGGCGCGCCGGTGCTCGACGGCGCGCTCATGAGCTTCGACTGCCGCCTTGCCACCCATCACGCCTATGGCACGCACCGCATCGTCGTCGGTGCCGTGACCGCCGTCCACGGCCTCGAGGGCGAGGCCGAGCCGCTGCTCTACGCCAACCGCGCCTACCGGCGCCTGACCGCTGCATGAGGCCCAGAACCGTGCCGACCCATACCCGCATCCGCCCCTTCAACACGAAGGAAGCCTATCCCGAGCAGAAGCTCGACAACGACGTGTGCATGGCGGTCCGCGCCGGCAACACCGTCTATCTCCGTGGCCAGACGGCCATGGACCTCGACGGAAACATCGGCGGCGTGGGCGACGCCGCGGCGCAGGCCGAGAATGCCATGGCCTGCGCCAAGGTGCTGCTGGAAGAAGCCGGTGCCAAGCTTGAGGACGTGGTGAAGATCGTCATCTACATCACGGACCGGGCCTATCGCGAGCCGGTCTATCGCGTGGTGGGCCAGTGGCTGAAGGGCGTGTTCCCGGTCTCCACCGGCATCATCGTGCAGGGCCTCGCCAAGCCTGAATACCTGATGGAAATCGACATCATCGCGGAGATCCCGTCCGAGCGCGCCTGAGGCGTCGCCACGCGTTGCAGCGGCACGCCGCGTCCCGTTTTCCTCGAGCCGCAAACGGCGCGGGGAATATTTGTGTTTGTTCGATAACATATTGATTTTAAAAATAAAAATCGCCGTACGCAGGCATTTTTTGCTTCCATCATCATCCGAATTACGTAGATTTACGTATCGGCGACCTTCGCGGTCACACGAAAAG
>JAEWBL010000328.1 GCA_023391175.1 Pseudomonadota bacterium | reverse complement strand
TGGTGAGACCGTCCGGAACCGGACGCATGATCATGACGCCGTCCTTCATGCCCATCTCATGGATCTCGACCCGGCCGGCGAACGGCACGCTGGCGGAGATGAGGCGGTCGGGTGCGGTGCCGGTGTTCTTCACCACCAGATAGCCGGCGGCGACGCTCGCGCCACCCGGCGTGGCCCGCGACCAGGGATGGTCGATCTGCAGCGTGCCCGCCTTGTAGTCGTGCGCCATGGCCGCGCCGCCCGCGAACGCGACGGTCGCGACCGCTGCCGCGATCACGGCGCGGCGGGTGAGATGGAAGATGGACATGGCCTACTCCTCAGGTGTTGCGCCATTCCCGCGCTAAGCCGGAAAGGCGTGGATGTAACAGCAAAGCTCGGTTCAAACTGAGGCCTCCCCCCAGGGGGCAGCCTCGGCGGAGCGTGCGCGGGCCCTATTGCGTCTGCGCACGGAAGAAGGCCGCACGGCCGGTCGCGGCCGCATCCACAGGAGTGTGGTGAAAATGCCTTCCAAGAGAGGGGCGACGACGAAGGCGGCGGACGCCTTGTCGGTGGGCGGCTTGAACACGAGGCTCTCCCCGCCGTCCGGGGCTCTCGATGCGCTCGACATTCACCATGGACCGCGGTCGCCGCCAGCGTGGAGCTGGTCCAGCAACGCGATGACCACGGTGAAACCGGCGGTCAGGCGTTCAGCGGAGGCCCTTGCGACGTGCGTGGCTCATAACGCTGGAGGCCCGGTGCGGGCGGGCTCTCCATGCCGGAATGCGCGGCGGGAAGCGGTGCGGCTACGGGCTGGCCGGCCGCCACAGACATGGGCAGCAAGGGCGACAGCAAGGAGAATGCGCACAGCGGGCAGCAGGCGGAATGATCCGCGTCCGTCTGTCCCGGGCCGGAATGCCCCGGCTGAGGGTGGGAATTGTTCTGGATGGAGGCGCAAAGACTCGGGCTGGCGCCGTCCATGGCGGCGAAGGTCATGCGCTCCGTCGCCAGTCCCCCGACAATGACCTGCAGCAAAAAGGCATATGCCAGCAGGACGCCAAACGCGCCGCGCGCCAACCTCGCCAGTTGCTGCCGCCCGACCACCGTCCGCTCCGTGAGTCCGATCCGTTGCGTCGATGTTAATGGCATCACGGCGCTTGTCATCCTGAAAGCGCGGGCGCGCGGCGGCGGCCCCGGTTCAGGACCGCCTTAACGGACTGCCCAGGATGCGCGCAACGCTGCGCCATTGCAGACTTTTCAGGTTCTTCAGCTGCAGCGCCGGATTTGGTCTCGAGATAAATTCAATTAAATTTATAGACAAACTAATTCAGGTTCGTAGAGTAGCCGGCATCGATTGGTCGGCACCCGCATCGAACGCGCATCGCCCGCCGGTCTCCGTCCTCCGGGAGCGACGTCATGGCCGCGCGCCAGCTGCATCTGAACGTGAACACCCTGAACGCCGGCTTCTACAGCTCGGCCTGGCGTGCGCCGTCGTCCGATCCCCGCGCCTATGCGGACATCGCCCATTACGTGAAGGTCGCGCAGATCGCCGAGCGCGGCACCTTCGACGCCATCTTCCTGGCCGACGTACCATCCTTTTCCGATCGTCCGGACCTGCGCCCGTTCCAGGCGCTGGAGCCGACTATCGTGCTGGCGCATGTGGCCGCCGCCACCGAGCATCTGGGGCTGATCGGCACCGCCTCCACCAGCTTCAACGACCCCTACAATCTCGCCCGCCGCTTTGCCTCCCTGGACATCGCCAGCAACGGCCGGGTGGGCTGGAACATCGTCACCACCGCCGATGCCGCAGCTGCCCGCAACTTCGGCACCGACGAACTGGAAGCCCACGCCAGCCGCTATGAGCGCGCCGACGAATTCGCCGACGTGGTGACAGCCCTGTGGGACAGCTGGGAGGACGACGCCTTCGTCGGCGACAAGGCGTCCGGCCGCTTCATCGACACCGCCAAGGTCCATCCCATCGAGCATCGTGGCCGCCACTTCTCGGTTCGCGGGCCCCTCAACGTGCCGCGCTCGGTACAGGGGCGGCCGGTGCTGGTGCAGGCGGGTGGCTCGGCGGACGGCATCCGTCTCGCCGCGCGGCATGCGGAAGCCATCTTCTCCGTCGCCCACACGCTGGAAGAGGCGCTAGCCTTCGCTGCCTCGGTGCGCACCCAGGCCCGCACCTTCGGCCGCAGCGGCGACGACATCGTGATCCTGCCCGGCCTCGCGACCATCATCGGTTCCACCGAGGCGGAAGCCCGCCGCCGCGAGGAGGAGCTGTGGGCGCTCAGCCCCGGCGACTACGGGCTGCGCCGCGTCGCCGGCATCCTCAAGGTGGACCCCTCCTCCCTCGACCTCGACGGCCCGCTGCCGGAGGTGGCCCGTCCAGTGGACGGGATGCAGACCTTCTTCGATGCGCTGGTGGGCGCGGCGGACCGCGAGAAGCTCACGGTGCGCCAGCTCATCCGGCGCTTCGGCGGCTCCACCGGCCACCGCGTCATCGTCGGCACGCCGGAGGCCATCGCCGACGACATCGAGGCCTGGTTCACGGCCGGTGCCGTGGATGGCTTCAACCTGATGCCGGACGTGCTGCCCGATGGCCTCGAGGTCTTCGTGGATCATGTGGTGCCGCTGCTGCGCAAGCGCGGGCTGTTCCGTACCCACTATGCGGGCCGGACGCTGCGGGAGCATTTCGGCCTCCCCCGCCCCACCAGCCGCTTCGCCCCCGGAAAGCCGGCCGCAGAGCTGGCCGTCTGAGGCCGACCGCGCGCGCATCGTCGCCAAAGCGGGTGACCGCTCCTCATCCACGGGACCAGACCATGACCACCCCCGACATCGCCGCCCTTGCCCGCCTTGCCGCCCAGGCGCAGGCCGATCTCGCCCGCATCGGGGAGACCGGAACGGACTGGGTGCCTCCGGCTGAGGGCATCGACCACAACGTAGTGGTGGTGGGTGCGGGCCAGAGCGGCCTTGCGGTCGCCTTCGGCCTGAGGCGCGCCGGCATCGGCCGCGTCAGCGTCATCGATGCGGCGCCGGCCGGTGGCGAGGGCATCTGGCGGGGCCCCGCGCGCATGACCATCCTGCGCACGCCCAAGGTGCCGCCCGGCCCGGAGCTGGGCCTGCCCAGCCTCTCGTTCCAGGCGTGGTACGAGGCGGCCTACGGGGTCGAGGCCTATGCTGCGCTGCCGACCGTGCCGCGTGAGATCTGGGCGGACTATGTGGCGTGGTTCCGCACAGCTTCCGGTGTCGAGGTGCGCAATGGCGTCACCCTCGCGCGGGTGGAGCCGCAGGAGGGGCGGGAAACCGGGGGGCGCCTGCGGCTCCATCTCATGGCGGACGGGAAGACCTTCACCGAGACCACCCGCAAGCTGGTGTTGGCCACCGGCATCGCCGGCGCCGGTGGGCCGTTCATCCCCGATGTGGTGGCGGGGCTGCCGGGCCACCTCTACGCCCACACCCACGATTTCGATCCCAAAGCCCTCGCCGGCCGGCGCGTCGCCATCCTCGGCTCCGCCGCCTCGGCCTTCGACGCGGCGGGGGCGCTGCTGGAGGCCGGCGCGGGGGCGGTGGACCTGTTCTCGCGCGGCACCGACCTCGCGCGCGGCTCGGCCCTCAAGCCGTTCGGCTTCTTCGGCGCCTGGGAGCATTTCCACGCGCTGCCAGATGCCGACCGCTGGGCGGCGATGGCCCACTTCCGCCGCCGCGCCTCGTTCCCGCCGCCGGCGGCGGTGAAGCGGGCGGTCGCCCATGACAACTTCCGCATCCATCTCGACGCCGTCTGGCGCGCGGTGGAGCGGCACGCGGACGGCGTACGCATCACGCTGAATTCGGGCGCGACCTTCGACGCCGACTTCATCCTGCTCGGCACCGGCTATCAGGCCGACGCACGGCTTTTCCCGCCCTTCGCCGATTTCGCCCCCGCCATCGCCCGCTGGTCGGACAAGGTGGCGGTGGACGAGGCCGACGCCGCGCTCGCCAGCGCCCCCTATCTCGGCCCGGCCTTCGAGCTCAAGGAGACGGAAAAGGGCGCGGCGCCCTTCCTCGCCGACATCCACTTCCTCGCCTTCTCGGCCATGACCAGCACGGGGCGGCCTGTCGGAGACATTGCGAGCCTGCGCCACAATATCCCGCGCGCGGTGGCCGCCATCGGCCGCGACCTGTTCGTCGCCGACCGGGCGAAGCACCTCGCGCGCTTCCTTGCCCCCTTGGGCTCCGACGATTTGCCGCGCGATCTCTACGCCTGCGCGCTCGCAAGCGCCGACACCCTGGCCGCCGCCGAATGAGCCACCGCCTGCCCCCATCCATTCGCTCCGGAATGCCGAGATGACCGTCCAGCAACCGCCGCCCGCCTTTGTCGCTACCGCCCCGGGCCAGCCGCAGCAGGTGGTTGCGCTCGATCTGGTGGACCTCAGCCCACGCGGCGCGGCGACGCCCGCCCGCTCGCGCTTCGGCAAGAGCGCCCGCTTCTCCTCCCGCGCGCTGGTGCCGGCGCTGCTGCTCGCGGTGTGGCAGGCGAGTTCCAACCTCGGCTTCGTCGCGCCGGAGGTGCTCCCCTCCCCGGCCGACATCATCGCCGCCTATGCCGAACTGATCCGCACCGGCGAACTTCAGGCCGCCATTCCCGCCTCCCTCGCCCGCGCACTGACGGGGCTGGCGCTGGGCGCCAGCGTCGGGCTGGTGCTTGGCCTCTTCGCCGGCCTGTGGCGGGTGGGCGAGGAATTGTTCGACGCGCCGCTCCAGATGCTGCGCACCATTCCGTTCATCGCCATGATCCCGCTCTTCATCATCTGGTTCGGCATCGGCGAGCAGGCGAAGATCGCGCTCATCTTCGGCGCCACCATCTTCCCGGTCTATCTCAACACCTATTCCGGCGTGCGCGGGGTGGACCAGAAGCTGATCGAGGCGGCGCGGGTGTTCGGCCTCTCCCATGGCCGCATCGCCACCCGCGTCATCATCCCGACGGCCTTGCCCTCGATCCTCGTCGGGCTGCGCTTCGCGGCCGGCGTGTCGCTGCTGGCGCTGGTGGCGGCGGAGCAGATCAACGCGCGCTCGGGCATCGGCTTCATCCTCATCAACGCCAACCAGAACCAGCGCACCGACATCATCATCGCCGGCATCATCGTCTACGCGCTGCTCGGCATCGTCATCGACCTCGTGATGCGTCTGGTGGAACGCCTCGCCCTGCCCTGGAGGCCCAGCCTTGTCCTTGCATAGCTCCGCTCCCGCCGAAGCCGTCGCCCTCGCCGGCATTGATCTCCCGCCTGTGCCGGTCCAGCCGGTGGCGGTCCGCCTCGAAGGCGTGCGCCGGGTGTTCGGATCCCGCGCGGTGCTGGACGGCATCGATCTGGAGGTGCGGCGCGGCGAATTCGTCTCGCTGCTCGGCCCGTCCGGCACCGGCAAGACGACGCTGCTGCGTATCCTCGCCGGCCTCGACCGGGCCGATGGCGGGCGTGTGGAGGTGGCATCCGCCCGCTCCGTCGTGTTCCAGGAGCCACGCCTCGTGCCGGCCAAGCGCGTGTGGCAGAACGTGGTGCTCGGCCACGTGCAGAACCGCGTCACCCGCCGCCTCGCCGCCGCGGCGCTGGAAGAGGTCGGCCTCGGCCGCCATGTGGACGTGTGGCCCAAGACCCTCTCCGGCGGCGAGGCGCAGCGTGTGGCCCTCGCCCGCGCCTTGGCCGGCGAGCCCAACCTCCTGCTGCTGGACGAGCCCTTCGCCGCCCTCGATGCGCTAACCCGCATCCGCATGCACGATCTCGTGGCCCAGCTCTGGCGGCGCCACCTGCCGGCGGTGGTGCTCGTCACTCACGATGTGGACGAGGCCATCCTCATGTCCGACCGGGTGATCGTCCTGTCCGGCGGCGGCATCCGCTTCGATGCGCGCGTTCCGCTGGAACGTCCGCGCAAGCGCGGCGATGCCGGCTTCGCCGCCCTGCGCTCCCGCCTCCTCGCCGAGCTGGGCGTCGCCTCCCCCGAGGCCGGCGGCCACGCCTGACCCTTCCCGTTTTCGATCCGGAGCCTTTCCCTGTGACCCTCTCACCGCGTTTTTCCCGCCGTCACGTCCTCGCAGCGGGCGCCATTCTCGCCACCGTCTTCGCCGCCCCGGCTTCCGCCGAGGAGCGCGTGAAGCTGCTGATCGGCTATCAGGACCTCACCGTGCCCTCAACCGTCACCGCCTCCAAGGTGTTGGAGGGCGCGCCCTATGACGTGGAATGGGTGATCCTGCCCGGCCCGGCGGCGCAGCTTTCGGCGCTCTATTCCAAAAACATCGATGTGGGCCACATGGGCGACACCTCGCTCATCATCGAGCAGGGCAAGGCCAAGGACGACTGGGTGGAGGGCAATCCCCCGCTGCAGATCATCGCCGGCTGGCGCGCTAATGATGGCAAGTATCCGCCCATCGTCACCGTGGTGCGCACGGATGCCAAGATCGACACGCTGGCCGACCTGCGCGGCAAGAAGTGGTCGTACAATTTCGGCGGCTTCAACTATCTTCAATACGTGCTCACCGGCCTGAAGGCCGGCCTCACCCCGAAGGATTACGAGGCGGTGCAGCTCGGCGACCAGAATGCCAGCGCCGCTGCCTTCAATTCCGGCCGGGTGGACGCCTTCTCCGGCTCCATCGCGCCGGTGGGGGAATCCATCGAGAAGGGCGCCGCGCGGGTGCTCATCACCAGCGACGAGCTGGAGATCCCGGCCCTCAACGTCTTCACCGCCCGTGGCGATGTGCTGAAGGACCCCGCCAAGCGCGCGGCGCTCGCCGATTTCCTCGCCCGCGTGCGCACCCACTGGACCTGGTACGCCGACCATCTCGACGAAGTGCAGAAGCTCTATGAGGAGAAGGTGAAGCAGACCCCGGCGCGAGCGAAGCTCACCAC
>JAEWBL010000118.1 GCA_023391175.1 Pseudomonadota bacterium | reverse complement strand
CTTGCCTCCCCTCTCCCCTTGCGGGAGAGGGCGTCCCCGCTTGCCTCCCCTCTCCCCTTGCGGGAGAGGGCGTCCCCGCTTGCCTCCCCTCTCCCCTTGCGGGAGAGGGGCTGGGGGTGAGGGGTGGCTTTCACCGCCTGATAAATCGCCTCCAGCACGGACTGCGTCCGCAGGAGGATGTCGTTGTTCCAGAACCGCAGCACGCGGAAGCCGTTGGCCGCGAAATAGGCATCGCGCACCGCGTCGCGCGCCGATTCCACATGCTGGCCGCCATCCGCTTCCACCACCAGCCGATGCTGGAAGCAAAGGAAGTCCGCCACATAAGGCCCCACCGGCACCTGCCGGCGGAACTTCGCGCCCTCCAGCCGACGGTCGCGCAGCACTTGCCAGAGCTTGCGCTCGGCATCGGTCATCGTCTCCCGCAGCGCACGGGCGCGCGCTTGCTTTGCCGAAGCGGGAGGCTCAGTGCCGGGGGCCGGCATCGTCCTCCCCCAGGGTCTTCGTCATCGCCGTGTTGGCGAGCCAGGTGTCGGCCAGCGGCACCATGTTGCGGCGCTGGGGTTCGTAGCCGCGCTTCTGGAAGAAGCCGAGGGCGGTGTCGCTGGCGTCCACGGTGAGCTTGCGGGTGCCGCGCGCCTTGGCCAGCGTCTCGGCGGCATCGCACAGGGTCTTGGCGACGCCGGTGCCGGCGGCGTCCGGCGCCACGTAGAGCATGTCGATGTGGGCGTTGTCCTTCAGCGAGACGAAGCCCGCCACCGCCTTGCCGCGCAGGGCGACGAGGGTGAGGCTCGCGGCGAGGCGCGCGGCGAAGGCCTCCGCGTCGTCGGCCTTGGCGGCCCAGGCGTCCTGCTGCTCGCTGTCGTAATCATCGCCGGTCAGTTCGGCGATGGAGGCGCGGAACAGGTCGGCCAGCGCCGGCGCATCGGCGGGGAGGTAGGGGCGCAAAGCGATGGCGCTCATCGCGACACCTCCCAACTGGTGGTCCCGTCCTTGTTGTCCATCAGCACGATGCCCTTGGCGGCCAGCTCCTCGCGGATCTGGTCGGCGCGCTTGAAGTCCTTCGCCTTGCGGGCGGCGAGCCGCTCGGCGATGAGGCCGGAGATGACCCCTTCATCCAGCGCAATGGCCTCCTTCTGCCGTGCGCGCCACCCGCTTTCGGTGTCGCCCAGAAGGCCGAGGAGATTGGCCGCGCCCTTGAAGCGGCGACGCAAAGCGGAGGACGTATCCTCATGCTCGGCCACCTCGGCGAGGTGGTGCAGGTGGGCGATGACGGAGGGCGTGTTCAGGTCGTCGGCGAGGCGGTCGGCGATCTCGGTCTCGAACGGGTTGCCTTCGCCCGTCTCCGCCTCCACGTCGCCGATAACGCGATACCACTTGTCCAGCGTCTTGGCGGCGAAGCCGAGGCCCTGGCGGGTCCAGTTGATGGGCTGGCGGTAGTGGGTGGACAGCATGGCGAGGCGCAGCACCTCGCCGGGCCACTCGTCCAGAAGCTCGCGGATGGTGACGAAGTTGCCGAGGGACTTCGACATCTTCTCGCCTTCCAGCATCAGGAAGCCGTTGTGCATCCAGGTCTGCGCCATCACCCCCGAATGGAAGGCGCAGCGTGACTGGGCGATCTCGTTCTCGTGGTGCGGGAAAACGAGGTCGATGCCGCCGCCGTGGATGTCGAAGGTCTCGCCCAGATGCTTCCAGCTCATGGCCGAGCACTCGATGTGCCAGCCGGGGCGGCCGGGGGTGGCGATCCCGCAGGGCGAGGGCCAGCCGGGCACGCCCTCGGCGCTCGGCTTCCACAGGACGAAGTCCATGGCGTCGCGCTTGTAGGGGGCGACGTCCACGCGGGCGCCGGCCATCATCTCGTCCAGCGAGCGGCGGGAGAGGCGGCCGTAGTCCGGCATGGAGGGCACGTGGAACAGCACGTGCTCCTCCGCCACATAGGCGTGGCCCGAGGCGACGAGCCGCTCGATGAGCACGCGCATCTCCTCGATATGCTCGGTGGCGCGCGGCTCCACGGTGGGCGGCAGGCAGTTCAGCGCCGCCGTGTCCTCGCGGAACCAGCGGTAGGTCTCCTCCGTCAGGTCGCGGATGGAGATGGAGCGGTCGGCGGCGCGGGCGTTGATCTTGTCGTCCACGTCCGTGATGTTGCGGACGTATTTGACATGGCTTTCGCCATAGAGGCGCCGCAGCAGGCGGAAGAGCACGTCGAAGACGATGACCGGGCGCGCATTGCCGATATGGGCGTGGTCGTAGACCGTCGGCCCGCACACATACATGCGCACGTTCAAGGGATCGAGCGGACGCAGGAGGTCCTTCGAGCGGGTCAGCGTGTTGTAGAGCCTGAGCTCCATGGATCGTTCCCCCGAATGGCGCACAAGCGCCAAGCCGGTCCACCGGCCGGGGCGTCCAGATCCTTGTCTAAGAAGATGAGCAAAGGACGGCCGCGGCCAGCTTTTCGGCTAACCGCAAATAATCGCCGCAATGGCGCAGATGGTGATGAAACCGCCGTTCATGGCGCGGGACAATGGTTCGGGCGCGGGCGCTCGTCAAGATGTTTCACGCCGTCCGGCATAGCTCCGCACCTCCGGATATCGTTATCTTCCCCAGCTTGACCTGCCCCTTGGTGAGCGTCTATCCCCAGCTGAGTTGCGCCGGGCGGGGGTCGGGGCGCATCCGATGATCCCGCCCGTGACCCGAAAGCGCACCGCCGCGTTCGGGCCGCGCCTGTAAAAGAGGTGCCGCCCTGTCCATGCCGCTGATCCGAACCCTCGCCGCCGTCACCGTGGCGAGCCTGTCGCTGATGGCGCCGGCCATGGCGGAGACGCGCATCTTCCTCATAGACAATTCCGACGGCTCCAGCATCGATTCCTGCCTCGCCTCCGGCGCGCCCTGCGGGCAGAAGGTGGCGGAAGCCTGGTGCCGGTCGCGCGCCTACAGCCAGGTCATCGATTTCGGCCGGGTGGCGGCGCCTGCCTCCGCCTTCACCCCGTCGAGCGTCGCCTCCCCCGCCGTGACCTGCACCGGCCCGCTCTGCCCGGAGACGGTGGCCATCACCTGCTCGCGGTAGCGGGACGATCGGACCGGCAGAGAAATCGCATTTTATAGTAAAGCTTTAGGTCCGCGTTTTGTGATCGCGGTATTTAAGTCTTCCGCCCCGGATCGGCTATGTTCGGCCCCGGCCTGCCCCAGCGAGATGCTGCGGGTGGGTCCAACAGGCCTGAAACACAGTGACCGGGAGAGGATCGCCCATGTGCGAGACGTGCTCATCACCATCCATCGGACGCCGACGCCTGCTTGCCGGCGGACTGGCGGGCGGACTGGCTCTTGCGGCCGCGCCGCTGTTTGCCGCCTCCGCCTTCGCCCAGTCGGGCGGCTATGGCACCGCCGCACCGGTGAACCCCGATGAGGCCATGAAGCGCCTCGTGGACGGCAATGCCCGCTACGTCGCCGGCACACAGCAGAATGCCGACTATTCCGCCGGCCGCCTGAAGCGCGCCACGGGACAGCAGCCGTTCGCGGCCATCGTCGCCTGCTCGGATTCGCGGGTGGTCCCCGAACTGGTGTTCGACCAGGGGCCCGGCGAACTGTTCATCGTGCGCGTGGCCGGCAACTTCATCGATGAAAACGGGCTGGCGAGCCTCGAATTCGCCACCGCCGTGCTCGGCGTGAAGCTGATCCTCGTGCTGGGCCACGCCTCGTGCGGCGCGGTGCAGGCGACCATCACGTCCATCAAGGACAACACCTTGCCGCCCGGCCACCTGCCGAGCCTCGTCAACGCCATCCGCCCGGCGGTCTATGATGCCATGCGGAGCAACCCGCCCGACCTTCTCGCCGCCGCCAGCGACCGGAACGTGAAGATGAATGCCAAGCTGGCGCAGACCGCGACGCCGATCCTTTCGGAACGGGCGGCGGCCGGTCAGCTCAAGTCGGCGAGCGCCATGTACGATATCGGCACCGGCAAGGTGACGTTCCTCTGAGCCCTGCGCCGCGCGTGGGCAAGACGGCCCGGCGCGCGGCGCTTCTCTTTCCGCTACTTCAGGAAATCCGCGCACTTCGGCACGTCAGCGGTGGTGCCCCACGGCATGATCGGCACGGTGGAGGTGGAATTCTTCGGGCTGCCGTCGATCAATTTGTCCGAATAGACGAGATAGACGAGCACGTTCCTCTTGGTGTCGCAGCCGCGCACGATCTGCATCTTCTTGAAGAAGAAGGAGCGGCTCTCGCGGAACACCACGTCGCCCTGCTCGAACTTCGACTTGAAGGAGATCGGGCCCACCTGCCGGCAGGCGAGCGAGATGTCGGAGACTTCCTCGGCAAGGCCCACCATGCCCTTCACGCCGCCCTTCTCCGGGGTCGTGTAGTGGCAGGCGACGCCCTCCACCACCGGATCGTCGATGCCGTAGACGGCGAGCTTGTCGTCGGGGGTCAGGAACTTCCAGACCGTGGACTTCCTGAAGATGAGGTTGGGCTCCTGCGCCAGCGCCGGCCCGCCCGCGAGCGCCGCGACGCCGAGCGCGCCGGCCAGCGCGAGCCGCGACAGGCGACGGGTGAGGGTGGGACGGTCGGTCGAGACAGCGTGCGTCATGGAACTCCCCGGAAAGCTGCCGCAGGCAGGCAGGCGCCCGAACGGGCGGGCCACCGACATATGGGATGTGCCGCCCCCAGCGGAAGAGCGACGCAATATCGCTTGGCCGGCGACCGACGACATTGACGGCCGCCGCGCCGCGTGACACCCCTTTCGCCCCATCGCAGGTTTCGCCCAACCCCACAGAGCCCGATCAACGGCCGAGGAGCCATCCATGGAGATCAAGCGCCGCCATTTCATTGGCGCGTCCGCCACAGCGCTCGCCACCGGCGCGGTCGCCGCCCCCGCCCTCGCGCAGACCCAGCCCGAGGTGAAGTGGCGCCTCACCTCCTCCTTCCCGCGCTCCCTCGACACCATCTTCGGCACCGCGCAGATCTTCGCCAAGTACGTGGCCGAGGCCACCGACGGCCGCTTCCAGATCCAGACCTTCCCGGCCGGCGAGCTGGTGCCCGGCCTGCAGGCCCTCGATGCGGTCTCCACCGGCTCGGTGGAGTGCGCCCAGACCGCCACCTATTTCTACACCGGCAAGGACACCGCGCTCGCCTTCGGCACCGGCGTGCCGTTCGGCTTCAACTCGCGCCAGCAGCACTCGTGGTGGTTCTTCGGCGGGGGTGAGCAGATCATCAACGGCGTGCTCGCCAAGTACAACGTCACCTCCATGCCGCTCGGCAATTCGGGCTGCCAGATGGGCGGCTTCTTCCGCAAGGAGCTGAACGACGTCGCCGACCTCAAGGGCCTGAAGTTCCGCATCGGCGGCATCGGCGGGCAGGTGCTGGCGAAGCTCGGCGTGGTGCCGCAGCAGATCGCCCCGAGCGACGTCTATCCGGCGCTGGAGCGCGGCTCCATCGACGCGGCGGAGTTCGTCGGCCCCTATGACGACGAGAAGCTCGGCCTCGTGAAGGTGGCCAAGTATTACTATTACCCCGGCTGGTGGGAGGGCGGCGCCATGCTGCACCTCGTCATCAACAACGCCCAGTGGAACGGGCTCCCGAAGCACTACCAGGCCATCGTCCGCAACGCCGCCGAGGCGGCCAACAACTGGATGCTGGCCAAGTACGATTCGGTGAATCCCCCGGCGCTGCGCCGGCTGGTGCAGCAGGGTGTGGAGCTGAAGCCCTTCCCGGCATCCATCATGGAGGCGGGCTACAAGGCGTCCTTCGAGCTCTACAACGAGCTGGCCGCCACCAACCCGGCGTTCAAGCAGGCGCTCGATTCCATGCTCGCCATCCGCGCCGACCAGCTGGTGTGGTGGCAGATCGCGGAATACGCCTACGACAGCTACAACATCCGCTCGCGCGGGCGGGGCTGAGCGCGGGCCGGCGCACCTGAGCCGGCTCTCCTCACCTTCCAGCGAGGGGCCACAGTTTCGTCACCATTGCCCCGCGCTGTCGGTCTATAGAGGGGCGCCGGTCCGGTGAAGGTTCGGCACGGCGCCAGTGGAGAGAAGAGCTGAGGATGGAGTCCGCGCGAGGGAACGGCGCCGGAAGTCCGGTTGCCATAAAGGGTGCGAGCGGCACGACACGCCAGCTGGCGATGGGTTCGCTCCGTCGTATGGCGCTCGGCCTCCTGGTCGCCGTCACCACCGCGGGCACCGCTCTGGCGCAGGCCGGCAGCCCCGCCTGCCAGCAGCTCGAAGGCTCCCTGATGGCCCTCGACCGCAGCGCCGGCGGCGTCGCCAACCAGCAGGCGCAGGCCGCCAAGCTCCGCGGCGATCTCGACCGCCTTTCGGCGCAGGCGCGCGGCATGGGCTGTGACGCGCCGCGCGGCTTCCTCATCTTCCAGGGGCCGCCCCGTCCGCCCCAGTGCGACCAG
>JAEWBL010000045.1 GCA_023391175.1 Pseudomonadota bacterium | reverse complement strand
TTTTTCTCCCGCTGGCTTTGTCCAACCTGTCCAACCTGTCCAACCTCTAAACATCCAGTCCGCAAACGCGCCGTGAGAGAGGGGCCTTTCGGCGGGTGGTGCTTGGGCACCCTTTCGCACGCTCTCGCACGCGCCCGCGCATGTACGGGGCTGAAAACAGGTTGGACAGGTTGGACAGGTTGGACGCGGCCTTGAATACCAACGGTTTGCGCGTGTCCAACCTCCCGCCCGTGTCCAACCTCAAGGTTGGACACCCATTCCCAGCAGGGGCCCCTACCCCTTCTTCCCGGTCTCTCTCACGATCCGTAATCATCGGGCCGGCCGCCATCCGGCGGCGCATCATCCATCGGCGCCCAGGCGACGACCTGCCCCACCTCGGCCTCGAAGGCGGCTCGGCAGTCGGCCAGCGACGGAAGGCCGTAGCACCACTCCCGCGACGACACGCCGGGAGATGACTCCACAAAGCGGCGCACTTTCTCCAGGCCCGGCACCAGCTTCACCATCTTGATGCCGAAGGCCGTCAGTTCGCTTTTTCGGCGCACGCCCACCTTGTCGGCCACGGCGAGGTAATCGTCGAAGAGGGTGCGGGTCATGATGAGCGATTGCCACTGCCGGCCGCCCGATGTCGGGCTTCCGGCATCCAGCCGCTCGAACCACCAGCTTTCCACGCTGTCGAGGCTGCGCAGCTTCTGCTCGAGCAGCGCGCCCGTGCGCGGGATCTTGCGCAGGTCCACCTGCGACAGGTCGAAGTGGAGAAGATCGTAGAGCAGCGCGGCGCGCCCACCGTTTGCAAGCTGTTCTTCCATCTCGCGAAAGTATTCGGTGTTCTGCGCCACGCGCGGGTTGACATCGAGCACGCAGAACCGCCGCTCATCCTTGCCGGCCGGCACCACCCAGTCTTCGTTCGAGGTCATCATCAGGCGCACGAAATTGTCGAGCCGGATGGGATCAATGCCCTTGGCCTCGATCATCTGGAATTTCGACGTCACGAGGCCCTTGAGCCGCCCTTCGGCCGCCTTGTCGCCCGCCCACACCGCCTCTTCCGCCTGCAGCAGCAGGCAGCTCGCCATGTGGGCATTGAACTGCCCGGTGACGTAGCGCGGATCATCCACGGCGAAGTAGTGCGCCGGGAACATCGAGCCCATCACCTCGCCCACCTTGGTCTTGCCGGTCCCCATCTTGCCGCGCATGACGAGGGCCGTGCCGACGCGCTCGCGCGGACGCTGCACCATGTGAGCGAACCAGCCGAACACCCATCGATAAAGGGCCTCGTCACCGTCGCAGACGTTGTTCAGCATGTGGTCGCGCAGGATGCCCCAGCCGTTCTCTTTCGCCACCGGCTCGACCGCGAAGCCGCGCCAGAGGTTGAGATAGCCCGGCGTTCCCTCGACCCCGTCCGGGTTGGGAAAGAACTCGATGCCCGCGAACTGGCGCCGACGACGATGGGCCAGCCAGCGCTTGGCCCAGGTCATGCCATTCACCTTGCCGTCGTCGCTTCCAACTTCGGTGTAGGAATTGAGGAACCACGTGCGGAAAGCATCCACCGAGATCAGCCGCAAGCGGTCCTCCATGGGCCCCACCGGCTGCTCGCGAACGATGACGGCCTTCGAGCCCATGAGGACGAGGCCCCATTCCCGGTTCATCTTCTCCACATCGAAGCCGCCGCCCTGAGGCTCGCGCGGCGCGGCCTTTTCAGGCTCCGACGGCTGCGAGGAGGCGTCATCCGCCATGTCCGCGCCGACAGGCCCCTCTCCCCCCACGCCATCGTCATTGGCGGCAGCCGGCACACTGCCGCCCTGAACCAGCGCGGCAATGCGCTGGGCGGCCTCGGGCGGCACGATGGGGGCTGACGGGGGCGCGGGCGGGCGCTGTTCGGCGGGCTCGGTCATGCCAGCGCTCCGGAACTGATTCGCCGGGCGGCGCGTTGCGAGTCGCCATGACGCCGGACTGGACAAAACCCCTCACCAAGCCCCTGCCCCTGAAGGCGGGCGGGGTGCTGGTGACGCTGCGCGATGCCGGCGAATTCGCCAACAATCGTTGGGGCCAGGTGCGGCAGTCGGCGGCCATCCAGCACACTGTGGAACTGCTCATGGCAGCGGCCGAGACCGGCGCCGAGGCCGACATCGCGGCGGCCACGGCACAGATGGAGCACACGCTCGTGAGCCGGCGGGAGATGTAGGGAGATCACTCCGCCGCCTCCCGAAGGTCCACAGCCTCGGGCGTCCACTGCGCAGCCATGGCTTCAGCAACACCATCATAGGTGCGGCTACGGTCGCGCCAACGTTCTGGCGAAGGCGGCGCGCGATGCACTTTTGACCAGGCCCGGTGCTCCTGGGTTCCGGAACGCGGCGGCGTCAGTCTGTTGGTCGCCTTCAAAGGCGGCAGCCCGCGCAAATAGAGGCCAGTGGCCTTGAACGCCGGGTCGCCGAACCACCACGGCTGCACAATCTGCGGCTTTTGCCAGTTCGCGATGCGATCTCGCCCATAGCGGTGCATGACAGGGTTCTCGACGCACCCGCGGGCGATCGGCGCATTCCAGCACGATGAGAAAAGGGCTGCCGCGTCTTCAAGATCGCGCCACATCTCCTCCTTCGAGCGACCCGGCGGCGGAACGTGCAGCCAGCGGACACCACTGTTGCAAAGACGAGTGCAGGGAGGGTGCATGACCGCGAGCAAGTCCCACCCCCCGCCAAGATAGTCGCGCACGTCCCCGATGATATGCCTGTTGCTGCCGTCCTCGGCGGGAAGAAGATCGACGGACCAGACATCGTGCCCTCGGGCGGCAAAGGCCCGGCGGACGACGCCTGAAGTTTCGCAACCGACAAGGATGCGCATCGGGGCGTTCATTCGGCGGCCCTTTTCTGTTGGGGAACGGCGCCGAACAGCGGGCCGGGATCGTCATTGGCGGCGCGGGCCTTGGCGCTCTCGCGCTTGCGTTCGGCGGGGCCGGCGAGGCAGAGGGCCATACGGCGGCGGATGTCGGCCTGATATTCGGCCTCGCGCTCCACCAGCACGGCGGAAAAGCCCTCGCGCCATGCGGCCTCACCCGTGGTTCCAGTGCCGGCGAAGGGATCGAGCACCGTCCCGCCCGGCGGGGTCACCAGCCGGCAAAGCCACTGCATCAGGTCCACAGGCTTGACTGTCGGGTGCTTGGAGCCCAGCCGGTCGTCTGCGTCTGCCTTGGCGGAATAGAAGAAGCGGGCAGCCGAGCCGGAGTCCCCATGGGCAATCATGGGCGTGCCAGCAGCGCGGCTCTCCCGCCCAAGGGCATTGCCTTGATAGCCCGCTGCGCTCGCGCGCTTGATGGCGCCCGTTCCGCTGGAGGTCTCTGGGAACGCGGCTACCACCTGCGGCGAGCCGTCATGCACGATGTTCGCGGGGAAGCGGCCAAGATCAGTGCCGCCTGGAAGAGTACGACTTCCCTGAAGACCGTCTCCATAGACGATATCGCCCGAACGTCGGTCGGAGACGACGTGCGGGCGCCCTGCCTCAGCCTCAATGCGGCATCCGTGGATATTCAGCGCGCCCGTGCCATGCGCCAGCACATTGGCGGCAACAGTGCCTTCGAGCGGCTTGCGAGCGAGGATGATGGGCTCCCATGCCGGCTTCACCGCCGTGCCCCACCCCTCCCATTGCCGAGCCTCATCCGTTGCAGCTGCAGTGATGTTCAAGATGCTATCAGGACGGTCCGAGCGGCCTTCCTGCTCGCGCCACGCAGCGCTCACCACATAGTCCGGGCGTCGGCCGACCACCGGCCGTTCAACGCCAGCCGCCTTATCAATGCCTTTGCCGACATTGTGGCTCTTCGGAAACCCCGTCCCATAGATCCAGGCGCGCAGCCCCTCGAAGCCCATCAGGTCGACCACGCGCATGAAGGCGGCGAGCTGCGTGTCGGAGAGCGAATTGACGAAGTCGCACAGGATCGGGTCGAGGCTCATGAGTTCGAGCAGCGTGTCGCGCACCTCGAAACCCGCGTCTTCAATGGCGGACTTGAGCCGATGGTCCGTCCGCGTGCCGCCGAACGCGACGACATGGCCGCCGGGCTTGAGCACCCGGAGCACCTCGCGCCAGAACTCCTCGGCGAAGGCAGTTTCGCCCGTGTCCCACTGCTGGCCCATGAAGCCGGCCGAAGCCCGGGCATAGAGCCCATCCCGCCCGTGCTGCGCCGCCGCGGCATTGGCGCCGCCGAACCGTTTGCGGATGGATACCAGCGCATAGGGCGGATCCGTCACCACGGCATGGATGCTCGCGTCGGGAATGGTGCGCAGCACATCGCGGCTGTCCCCGCAGTGGAGCGCCACGCGCCCGCCGAGGAAGAGTTCGGGCTGCATCACGCCGCCTTCCCGCCCGCGAAGGCGTCCACCAGGTCGGCCTCGCGGCGCTTGCTGCTGCGGGCGGGGATAACGTGGACGTCATAGGCGGGGCGCGGCTCGCGGGCGGTGCCGGACACATAGGCCACGCGACGGTGCGCAGGGCAGTAGCTGGCCCCCTCCAGCGCCTGCGCGCCGCAGACGACGAGGCCGAGCCCCTCGCCGCGCAACGGCCAGCGGCAGGCGTCGTGCCGGAGATCCGGCGAGGTAAAGGCGAGCCCCCTCGCCTCTTCCGCCGGCACATCCGCCACCACGGGCAAAGGCGGCAGGGATGAACCGTCAGAGGTGCGCTTGCGGCCGGTGACGGGCTTCGCGTCGGCCGCCGCAGCGATACGCTCCTGCTCGCGCGCCACCCGGCGATTTTCCACACGCCTGCGCCGCTCCTGCTCGGCCTCGGCCCGCGCTTCCTCGCGCGCCCGGCGCGCAGCCTCGCGGGAGGCGCGAACGGCTTGCACGCCGTCCAGGCCCAGCCGCGAGAGCCGACCGATGCAGGCGTTGCGAGACGTGCCGGGGCGGACACGCTCCGACAGTGCCGCAGCGATCTCGCCGCAACTCAAGCCGTCCGCCCGCAGGCGGATCAGCTCGGCATCCTGGTCCTGCGTCCACCCGCTCATGCGGCCACTCCGTTTTCGCTTGCGCCATTCGCGACGGCGGACGTTCCGTCCGCCTGCTCGGGCGCCGGAACCAGCCCGAGCGCCTCCATCAGCACGTCGTTGAAATCCTTCCCGGGCGGCGCCCAGGCGACGCGGATGTTCCGGCCGGGCGCGGCGTGGCGGGCCATCGCGCGCTCCATCGCCATGCGGGTGAAGAAGGGCTCGCTGTCGCCGTCGGCCAGCAGCACCAGCTCGGTGCATTCGGGCGGGATGGGCATGGCCGGGCTGTCGAAGTCCGGCACCGGGCCGGGCACACGCCCGCGCCGCATGGCGCCGCGCTTGTCCGCCACCTTTTCAGTCGGGTGCACGATGGTCTCGGTGGCCTTGCCGGCGAGATTGCCGAGCGAGGCCGCGCAGATGAAGGCCGTGTTGCGCAGGTCCTCGCCCGCTGCCGCCAGCGCCATCCAGACCGACAGCAGCGTCTCGATGCCCTCGGCGGCATAGACGCACTTGGCGAAGCCGCTCCAGGCCGGCACGAGCACGATGGAGCCGCCCAGTTGTGAGCCGCGCATCTTCTTCGCCGGCAGCACTTCGCCCGTCTCGGGATCCGCGACCAGCGCCTTGCCCTTGGGCTGGGCGAGGTCGATCCACGTCATGTGCAGGCCTTGGAAATACCCATCCGGCCGGGTGATGGCAGCCACCAGTGCCGGGCCGCGAAACAGCACGCGGGCATGCTTGCGCCCGTCGCGCCCTTCCACCTGCCCGTCGCAGAAGGCGAGGTCCGGCTTGAAACGCAGCATGCGGGACTGCGGATCGGCAATGCCGCGCCGCGCCAGATAGTCCGCCGCCGGCGTGCCGGCGATGGGGCGGTCGGAATGCTTCCAGATGGCGAAGACCCGCGCGCGCTCGATCTCGCGGTAACGGTTGTTCTCAGCTTCGCGCTCGGCCGCCTTCGCCCGGCGCTCCTCCTCGCGGGCGGCCAGTTCTTCCGGCGTGGCGCGCGTCCCCTCCCCGCGCGGCGGCGGGCGGCCCGTGAGGGTCTCGCAGGCGGCGAGGAAGTCGGCGCCATCGAGGTACTGCACAAGGTCGATAACATCGCCCCCGCGCCCGGCATGGCGACAATGCCAGACGCCCTTGCGCATATGGACCGAAAACCGATCCCGCCCGCCGCACACCGGGCACGGCCCCACCATCCCGGACCCCGCCCGCTTGAGCGAGACGCCCCGCCGGCCAAGCTCATCCAGCACGCCGACGGCGTGCGCCTCGGCCACCCATTCGGCGAAAGCGGGATCGGAGGGGGTCATGGCACCGCCTCGCACACCGGGCGGTTGGCCATATCCAACAGCACATCGGCATGGCAATGCGCGCCGGGCTTGCACCAGCAGGCGAGGTTCTTGCCGCGCAGATCGGAGACGTTGGCGAGGACATAATCGCGATAGGCGCGCAGCTCCTCGACGGTCGGAGATGACAGGACAGGAAGCACACCCGCGAGCGTGTGCGCGACCAGTTCGACGCAGCGTTGGGCGCTCCCATCGCGCCCGACCTTGAACGGGTTGCCCCATGCCGTCGCGCGGTCCACCCGCACGGTGTTCTCCGGCATGCGCCAGCCCTTGGCGCGGGAAAGCTGAATGCGGCGGGGCGCGGTCATGGCTCAGGCCGCCTTCACGACGGGCCGCGCCGACAGGCGGTCCTGAAGCTTGCATAGGGCGTTCAAGCTCACCCTGAGACGCCCGCATGTCGTAGCCGCCGCGGCTACTGCGGCCTCAATGCCGTCAATCTCCCCTTCGAGCCCGGCGATCTCCTGCGCCAGGACCAAGGTCGCCGCCGCGATGTCCTCGCGCGTGGTATCCTTTACCAGCGGGCCGAAATCCTTCTCGCGCCGCTCGGCCACCACCACGGGCGACAGGCCCGCCTCCTTCGCCACGCGGTCGTCGTCCCAGCCCTCGGCATAGGCCTTGCGGGCCTTGTCGTAATGGTCCGAGAGCAGGAGGTAGAGGTTGACGATGGCGTCGCTCGCCGCCGGCGAGGCGTGGCCGGCATTCTCGTTCGCGGGCACGGGCGATGCGCTTTCCTTGGGCTTGGGTGCCATGGCGGTGCTCTCGGGTTGCGGCGCCCGGCGGCGCTCGATCTCTGCGGCGATGCAGGCGGGGCAGACGTGCTTGCCGGCATCCACCACCCGCCAGCCGCGCCGGCCGAAATCCCGCGCCACGGTGTGAGGCGGCCGGCGCCCGGCGGCGGCGCTGATGGAATCGGTATTGGGGCAGCGGCTGCAGGCGATCTCCTGCATGGGCCGGGGCGGAAGCATCTTGCCGCGCTGGCGGTTCACGACCGGGAAGTCATCGCGCATGGGCGGCCTCCCCGCGGCGCTCCGCGGCAAGAACGGCCCGCGGCACGTTGCGGTGCGGATGGGCGTGATGGCGCATCAAGGCCGCGTAGTGGGCGAGGCAAGAGGCCATAGCCGACAGACGAGCCGCATCGGACGGCGACGTGCCCCGCCAATCGGCACATTCAAACAGCACCTTCGCCCGCTTCTCGGCAACGTAGGCATCCGCCATGCGGGAAAGGTGGTGCAGCGCCGCCCAAGCCATCGCCTCAGCCCTCACGCACGACGCGCAGCGGCGTGGCGGCGCAGGCAGGGCCGTTGGCCTTCACCACGGCGAGGCCGGAGCGGAAGGCGCGCAGCTGCACCTCGAGGTCGGAAGCCGCGCGGTCCAGCAGTTCCGCCTCTGCCGGCGTGACGGTGCCGTCCTCCAGCGCCGCCGCCATGTGGATGGAAAGCTCGCCCTGCCCGCGCAAAAGCGCCGAATGGTGGGCGTTAATGGAGGCGGCGGACTGCGCGGCGGCCTCGTCCGTCAGGCGCCGGCCGTGCATCTCGGCCATGACGGTGGTGACGAGCGGCACGCCGCATTCGCGCTCCAGCGCCAGGGTCGCCGGCAGATCGATGATGTCCGGCGTCTCCACATGCTGCCAGCGCGAGACTTCACTCTTGGAGCGCCCGGTCAATTCGCCGGAGCGGACCACGCCGCCGCAGTATTTCACGAGGTCTCGCGTCACGGCCTTGACGCGCATGATGAAATGATCGGACCCGCCGCCCGCCGCGCTCATGTCTTTGCCTCCCTGTCAAGCGGATAAAGCTTTCCCGGTCCGGGAAAACGCAGCGCGCTTTCCCGGTGCGGGAATGAATTCGGTGTGGTTCAGTGCGTTATCAGATCACGGCGGCGGGGTAGCCCGGCGCGGAACCAGGGGTTCGGTATGAACAGGCGTGAGCGCAGGGCAGACGGCATTCCGCCGGTCGTCATCGACCGCAACGACTTTGCGCGGACGATGAACCTCTGGACCGTTTTCGTTGCCCGCTTGATGGAGCCCGCCGTGCGGCAGGACCCGACCGGGACCGCCCGGCACATCGCCAGGCAGTGCCGCGATTTCGTTCAGGCGGTCGAAACGCAGAGCAGCAACCCCTTTCTGCGTGACCACGCCAAGGATTTCGCCGAGGCGCTCCAGAAGGCCTGCATCGTCGAGTCCCTCAATCGGTCGCGTCCCGAAGACGGCACCATGCAGGAACAGAAGCTGGAGAAGACGTCCGGCCACAGCGTCAAGCGCGAACAGCGCGGGGGGCGATAGGTGGCCCACAGACTCAACAAGGGTGAAGGCGCCGGCCGGACTATCTCCATCATCGTCATGAAGAAGAACGTCGCCGCCGAGACGCTGCCGCAGGCGCTCGATCGCGTCGATCTGCTCCAGAGCATCGAGCAGGCCCTCCCGCGAAATGTCCCGAAGGTCAAAAGCGCTCATGCCGCGTCCTCCGCAGTGGCGGGGCGGGTGTCGTTGGCGGGGGCTTCGGGCAACGGGAAGAAGTCTTGAGCAGAAAGCTCAATGCCCTCCCGACGTGCCATCGAGATCAGCACAGGGATGTGCTTCTGGGGGATGACGCCGCCGGTGCCGCCGGCCTCACGCGGGCGCTTCCAGTTGGACACGCGCGTTCGGTGAACCCCGACCTCTTTCGAGACCTTCGAGGGACCGCCTAGCTTTTCGATGATCAGTTCCGCCGGGTTCATAGAGCCGGACGGTAGTGAAATTCGCTACGTTGTCAAGCGGCGTAGCGGATTTGGAAACCGACATTTGTTGTGCGGGACGCTACACCATGCCGATGATTGCACGCTGGGTCAGAGACGCGATTGAGGCAGCCGGCATCTCCGGAGCCGAACTTGCGCGCCAAATGAAGGCCCGGGGGTTTAGCGTGGATCGCGCCGCCATCAACAAAATGATGCTGGAGCACGCCACGCCGCGGACCAAGCCACGCAAGGTCACTGCGTCCGAATTGATCGCGATATCGGAAATTACCAGTTTCCCTTTGCCGCTCGAACTCAAAAGCGGCAAGAGCCTGGACGCAGAACACATCGATTCCGAAGCTATCGCCGCCAGCCTCGACCACGACAGCGATTCCATCCGCCAGGCGGAGCCGCCATTCGAAGGCGCCGTCGCCCAGATCACCGGCCACATGGGCGGCGGCTCGACCGGCGAAGTGGTGACGATGCCAGCCGGGGACATGCAGACCATCGAGCCGGTGGCGGCCTGGTGGAAAATCCCCGGCGAGGCACTAACCGGCTTCGGCTTCCGCGACATCATGCCGGCCCACATCGTCGGCTGGTTCATGGATGGCGCCTCCATGGAACCCACCATCCAGCGCACCGACGTCGTCTTCATCGACACCCGCCGCCGCGCGCCAGACCCCGAAGGCATCTTTGCCGTGGACTATGGCGAGGGCCGCACCCTCAAGCGCATTCGCGTGCTGCGAACGCCGGAAGGCGTGAAATTCGAGCTGCGCAGCGACAATTCAGCCCGGTTCGATCCCGTCACCTGTGCACCGGATGAGGTGACGATCTTCGGCCGCTACCTGTTCCGGTTCACTGTATTTTGAGCGGCAGATTGGGGGCAAGCCATGCTTGATCGCTATTATCAGCGCGAAATTCTTGTAGCTGCCCGAAACACGTATCCAGACGAATTCAACGTTGCTGAATTCTCATCTGAACGCGAGCGATTGAATTTCAATCTGGCCTATCTCGCGGAACATGGGCTTATCATTGTAAGTTGGTTTGCTACGATGGGCGACCCCAGGCAAGCCGATTGCATTACCATCACTGCAAAGGGACTTGATTTTCTTGAAGATGACGGTGGTCTTTCCGCCATCCTAGGAACAGTCACTGTTAAAATACATGAAGACTCGTTGAAAGCCATATTGACCGAAGCCGTGCAGAAATCGAAGGAACCCGAATCCGTCAAGACCAAACTGATTGCTCAGATCAAGGCACTGCCCGCAGAGCTGACCAAACAAGCTGTTCTGGACGCGGCGAAAACTGGCCTTCAACAATCTCCGGCCCTTGCAATGATGCTCGGAAAATACCTCGGCCTTTGACCGTCGCCACGTAATCGAAACGCAGCAGCCCGATGCCATCGACTTGGGCGTAGAAGGGCATCGCCGCGCGGAACGCAGCGGGCTCGACATCGATCATCAGCGAACCGCCAGAGGCGCCGCGTTCAATCCACATGCTTTCATAGACAACCATCACCGCCTCCACCGATACGCCCGGCCCTAGCGCCGGGCTTTTCATTGCTCGGCGTTGATTGGCATTGCCCGACGATGATTGGGGTTGCCGGACGATGCTCATGATAGCGCGAGGATGATGTTGTTTCCAATATCGCTACACGGCGCTTGACGGTTCGTAGCGATATCCGCTACAACGGCTCTACCAACCGAGGGGAGCCGCAGACATGACCACCCGCACCCACACCTACAGCGACAGCAGCGTGATCCAGCTGGGCAGCGAGCCCGGCAAGGGCTGGCTCGCCGCCCTGGCCGCCAGCGCCCCGGTGGAGAGCCCCGCCCCCCGCCGCCGCTCCGGCCGGGCCCTCACCGAAGCGCTCCGCGAGCCCGAGGGCGACCGCAAGTTCTGAGCCGCAAGGCCCGCCTCACCGAGGCGGCCCTTCGGCCGCCTCTCCCAGCACCACGGGAGACCTTTCATGAGCCCCCATCCGGACCAGCTCACCCCCGACGAAGCCGCCGGCGCGGCCAACGTCCTGTCGGGGCTGACCGAGCGCCTTGGCATGCTTCGCTACAGGATCGAGACTTTCGAGGGGCTGGTGCAGACCCAGCTTCCCCTTGCTGCGGCGAAAGACGCGGACAACGCGACGCCGTGCGCCAATCTCGAACTGGCCGAGATCCAGCGCCGCGCCGCTGAAGCCGCCTGCGAAATCCTTGCGGGCTTCGGCCTCCTTCAGCGCCGCCTCGCCCTTGCGGCGGCCGGGCTGGAACAGGCGCTCACCGACGCCGAGCAGGCCGAGGCCGATGCGGAAAACGCGGCCTTCATCGCCGAGCACTTTGCGGAGGCCGCCTGACATGCCCGCGCCCTTCCCCACCTCCACCCGGCCGGCTTTCCCGCCCACCTGCCCGTTCGCGCCCGGCGATATTGTGCGCTGCGAGACGGTCGCCGGTTCCGGCCCGCGCCTGCCGCTCGCCGTTGGCCAGATCTACACCGTCCGCGCGGTGCAGCAGGCCGAAACCATCGAGCAGGCGCTCGATCACGCCGCGCCGGTCCTCTACCTGCACGGCTACGAGAGCCCCTTCCTCGCCTTCCGCTTCTCCATGGTGGTGAAAGCGCCGGCCAACGACGACCCCTGCGAGAGCGTCGTCATCCCCCGCCTCATGGCGCAGGTGTTCAAGGAATGCGTGGCCTCCCACGGCCATTGCGATGTCCACGACCTCGCCCGCGCCGGCTTCACCGCCGCGCAGATCGCCGAATTCGTCGACGAGGCCCGCCGCCTCGCCGGCCCGGTCGAAACCGACACGGACGAGGTGGCGTGATGCTCCCGAGCGGCAAATCCGTTTTCAAGACCGCGATGGCCGAGTTGAAGGCCCGCATGTTGGACCTGTCCGCATTGGATATTCGGGCCCATGTCAAAGCCGCGATCCGCGACGCGGAAGCGGCCCATCTGGCCCGCCTGTCTCACAAACTGCACGGCAAGCCCATCCGCCGCGCGCGGGCCGTCTACCGCGACCGCTCCCGCTACACGGGCGCAATGCTCCGCGCCATCCGCGCCGAGCGCGGCTGCGGGCGCCCGCCCAAGGTGCTCGCCGCCCGGCGCGCCAAGGCCGAAGCCATGGCCGCCGCCGCGCTCATTTCGCGGGACGCGGCGTGATGGGCCGCCTCCTCCCCTTTTCCCTTCCCAAGCGGCGGCAGCGGGGCCGTGCGCGGGAGGCATCGGCGGAAACGCACGCCGATGCGCAGGTGGCGTCCGGCCGGGCCCAGCCCCCCAGCCCGGCCGGCGTCATTTCCTTTGAACCGGGCCATGTGGCGGTGGTCCTGCCCGGCCCGCCGCGCGCCCACACCCCCTCCGGCCTTATCGGCGCCGCCGGCGCCTGGGCCACCACGGCGACGCTGCTCGCGATCACCGCCGCCTTTCTTCCCGCCAGCCTTGCCCTCGCGCAGATGGCCGAGGCCACGCGCCGCACCGACAGGAGGACCTGATGGGCACGCTCATCACTTTCACCCCCGGCGGGGCCGGGCCCGGCTCCATCGCCCATCTGGTGTGGGCCTCCTCGCAGGGCGTGCTCGCCGCCGCCGCGCAAGGCCATCGGGAGACCGTGGGCAAGCTCGGCAC